>NZ_JBHWJI010000008.1:0-204612 GCF_042731515.1 Streptomyces sp. NPDC059850 | reverse complement strand
GGGGCGGAGCCCCCGCACCCCCGTCACCCCACCGGCGACGGCACGGCTTCGGCCACCCCCGCCCCGTACAGCGCGTGCGCCACCCGCAAAACCACCGCATCCGCATGCCGCGCCCCCACCAACTGCACCCCGATCGGCAACCCCGACGCCGTCATCCCGCACGGCACAGACGCCGCCGGCTGCTGCGTCAGGTTGAAGGGGTACGTAAACGGGGTCCACCCCGTCCACCGCGCGTGCCCCGACCCCTCCGGCACCTCCACCCCCGCCTCAAAGGCGGTGATCGGCAACGTAGGCGTCACCAGCAGGTCGTACGCGGAGTGGAAGCGCCCCATCGCATGCCCGAGCGCCATCCGCACGTCCACCGCCGCCAGATAATCCAGCGCGCTGTACGAGGCCCCCTGCGCACACACCTCCCGCAGCCCCGGATCCAGCAGCTCCCGCTGCTCCTGCCCGAGCGGCTGCACGACCCGCGCCGCACCGCTGAACCACAGCGTGTGGAAGGCCTCCACCGGATCCTCGAAGCCCGGGTCGATCTCCTCCACGACCGCGCCCAGCCCGGCCAGCAGCTCCACGGCCCGCCGCACCGCCGCGGCCACCTCGGGGTCCACCGCAGCGTCGCCACCGAGCGCCGGACTGTACGCGACCCGCAACCCGTCGACCGCGCCGCCACCCTCCGCACCCCCCGCGATGGCCTCCCGGAAGCTCCCCCCGAAGGGACCGAGCTGCGACCAGTCGCGCCAGTCCGCCCCGGTGATGACGTCCATCAGCAGGGCGGCATCGGCCGCGTCCCGCGTCATGGGCCCCACATGGGCGAGCGTCCCGAACGCACTGGCGGGATAGATCGGCACCCGCCCATAAGTGGGTTTGAGCGCGAAGATCCCGCAGAAGGACGCGGGGATACGGACGGACCCGCCGCCGTCCGTCCCCAGGCTCAGCGGACCGGCCCCCAGCGCGACCGCCGCCGCGCTGCCCCCGCTGGAGCCGCCCGCGGTGCACCCGGGGGCGTACGGGTTGCCCGTCACCCCGTATACGGGGCTGTCCGTGACACCTTTCCAGCCGAATTCCGGGGTGGTCGTCTTGCCGAGAAACACCGCCCCGTGGTCCCGCATCCGCGCCACCGCGGGCGCGTCCTCGTCCCACGGCCCGTCCGTGCGCACCGTACGGGACCCGCGCAGCGTGGGGCCGCCGCGCATCAGCAGGATGTCCTTGACCGACACCGGGACGCCGTCCAGGAGCCCCGCCGGTTCGCCGCGCCGCCACCGTTCGGCGGACTCCTCCGCCTGGCGCAGCGCTTCCTCGTGGTCCACCCGGCTGTAGGCGTTGACCCTCGGCTGGATCTGCTCGATCCGGTCGAGGGCGGCTCGGGTGGCCTCGACGGGGGAGAGATCGCCGGAGCCGTACCGCTCGAGGAGTTGAACCGCTGTCAGGTCGTGCAGGTCGGTCATCCAGCTCTCCGTTCAGGTGGGTCAGGACGGTCCGTGCGAATCAGTCCACCGGTACGTATCCAAGACGCTTGTCGACGATGTTGAGCAGGGGTTCTCCGGCGCTCCAGCGGTCGTAGTTGTCCTGGAACTGCTCGGCCAGGTGGTCGCGCCAGCCGACCGTGTCTCCGCTCATATGGGGCGAGACGAGGAGCCCGGGCACGTCCCACAGGGGGTCGTCGGGGGCGAGCGGCTCGTTCTCGAACACATCCAGCGCGGCACCCGCGATCTGCCGCCCGACCAGGGCGGACTTCAGATCGTCCTCGATGACGAGGGGGCCGCGTCCGACGTTGATGAACCGGGCGGTGGGCTTCATCCGGGCGAAGGCGTCCCGGTTGAACATGCCGCGCGTGGCCTCGGTGAGCGGGGCCACGGAAATCACCCAGTCGGCCTCCGCGAGCAGCTCGGGCAGCTCGTCGTTGCCGCGCACGCCCGGGCGTGCGGTGCGTCCGACCAGGTCGGCCTTGATCCCGAGCGCGGTCAGGGTGGCGGCGATGGCCCGGCCGATGGGCCCGGCGCCGATGACGGCCGCGCGCGTCCCGGCCAGCCGCATCGTCTCGCGGTGCTGCCAGCGGCGCTGCCGCTGCAGTTCCCAGCTGCCCGGGAAGTCCTTGCCCATGGCGATGACCAGGCCCGCGACGTACTCGGCGATCGGCTGCTCGAAGACGCCGCGCGCGTTGGTCAACACGGTGTCGGAAGCGGTCAGTTCGGGGCTCAGCAGCCGGTCCACCCCGGCGCTCGCGGTGTGCACCCAGCGCGGCCGGGGGCCGTCGCCGGGCCAGGCATCGCGTACCGCGTCGGAGGTGAAATCCCAGACCAGGAGGACATCGGCGGAGGGCAGGGCGTCGGGCAGCGTCTTCTCGTCGCACACCACGACCTGGGCCCGGCCGGTCAGCCGGTCCAGCCGGACCGGGGGCTGCTCGCCGAAGACGACAACAGTGCTTTCGGACATAGGCGGGAAACCGTTTCGAAACGTGGGTGGGTTTGGCTGACGAATGTCGGGGCAGGCGCCTTGGTTTCGGGATTGACCACGCTAGGCAGCGGAAACTACCGTCGTCAACAACGGATCTGTCCCGACGTCCCGGCATCAGGCCGGTGCTCTCTCTTATATCTCTGGCCAATGGTCCAGCCCTCCCTTTCTGTATTGGGGCTCGATATATGGACGTCTCCTTTCTGGGTGGCCCGCAGCCGCAGCGCGGCGTGGGCGTCGTCGCACCGTTCGACTTCGCGCTTGATCGCGAACTATGGCGCTGGGTGCCGGACGAGGTCTCGTTGCACCTCACCCGCACACCCTTCGTCCCGGTCGAGGTCAGCCTCGACCTGGCACGGCTCGTGAGCGAGCACGAAACCCTGCAGGACGCGGTGCGGGCGCTGAGCGCGGTCGCACCGGAAGTGGCGGCTTACGCCTGCACCTCGGGCAGCTTCGTCGGCGGCGTGGCCGGCGAGCGCGCGATGTGCGCGGCGATGACGCAGGCGGGCGAGCTGCCCGCGCTCACCACCTCGGGCGCCTTGCTGGAGGCGCTGCGGGAGATCGGTGCCCGGCGGGTCGCGGTGGTGACCCCGTACACCCGGTCGGTGACCGACTCGCTGGAGGAGTACCTGGGCGAGGCCGGTATCACCGTGACGGGCCGGGCCTACCTCGGACTGACCCGGCACATCTGGAAGGTCCCCTACCGCGACGTGGTCGACATGGCGCGGGAGGCGGTGGTCGGGTCGCCCGACGCGCTCTTCATCAGCTGCACCAACTTGCCGACGTACGACGTGATTCCGCAGCTGGAGGCGGAGTTGCGGATGCCCGTGCTGTCGGCCAACCAGGTGACGGTCTGGGCGGCGCTGCGGCAGATCGGCGCCCAGGCGGTCGGCCCGTACCAGGCGCTGCTGGACCCGGCCGCGCGGCGGGGCCCGGCGGGCATGGCGTCGTCGATGGTGGCCGACCCGATGGCATCGATGCCCCCGATGGCTTCGATGCCTCCGATGTCCTCGATGGCGGATCCGGCGGCGCACGCCGAGCCGGAGCCGGAGGCGGCGCTGGCCGGGGCCGCGTCGCCGGGGCCGGACGTCGATCCGGCGGACGGGCTCGACCCGGGGTTCGGGCCGGGGATCGGCGAGGGCCCGTTCCTCGACGACTCGGGAGGTCCGTCTGCGATGTGAGGGAACCTGCCGGGCGGCTGCGGTGTATCACAAATGACAGTGCAGGGGCGGCGCCCACGGGGGCCGCAGGTAAGGAGGCAGTCATGACGGACGCGACGCAGCGGACGACGCACCAGGCGCCGGACACGGTGGGCTTTCTCTACCCGGGCTATTCCGCCGAGGACGACTATCCGCGCCTGGAGGGGATGCTCGGCGACAGCGTGCGGCTCCCGCTCGTCCACACCGACATCGGCGAGGACGCCCACCGGGTGGACGCCCTGCTGGAAATGGGGTCGGGGTCCCGTCTCGCGGCCGGGGTCGCCGAGCTGAAGGAGCGCGGCGCCCAGGCGGTGATCTGGGCCTGCACCAGCGCGAGCTTCGTCTTCGGATGGGAGGGCGCCCGGGATCAGGTGCGCGAGCTGGAGGAGACGGCCGCGCTGCCCGCCTCCAGCACCTCCTTCGCCTTCGCCCACGCGGTGCAGGCGCTGGGCGTCGAGAGGCTGGCCATCGCCGCCACCTACCCGGAGGACGTCGCGGAGTATTTCAGGACGTTCCTGAAGGCGGCGGGCGCGGAGGTGGTCTCCACCCAGGGCAGCGGCATCATCACCGCCGCCGAGGTCGGCACCTGGGGGAAGGACGAGGTGCTGCGGATGGCCCGCCACGGCGACCATCCGGACGCCCAGGCGGTGCTGCTGCCGGACACCGCGTTGCACACCGCCGCCTGGATCGCCGACCTGGAGGCGGACTTGGGCAAGCCTGTGCTCACGGCGAACCAGGTCACGGTCTGGGAAGGGCTGCGGCTGCTGGGCCGCAGTCCGGTCCATGACCGACTGGGCGCGCTGTTCGCCACGGGCGGCTGAGAAGGGCCCTCGGCTGAGGGCCCGTGGGCGGCTGAGAAGAGTGGGCGGCGACGGCGGCGGAGAAAGGGAGCGAGTGGTGACGGATCGGTGAACCGGGCGGGAATTCCCTCTCTCCGGACGATCCCGGCAGTATTCCGCATCCCGAAATCTGCTTAGCATGCAGCCGTGCGCCGCCTTCCTCCCTCCTTCCCCGGGTCACAACGCCCGCTGCTGGTCACCGTCGCGGTGACGGTGGTCGCGGCGGTGGCCGCGGCCACGCTGGCCACCGCCGGCGGATCGTCGGAGGGCGGGGGCCCGCGGGCTTCCGCTCCCGCGACCGACGGGCTGCGGCACACCTCGGTCGAGGTGTCGGAGGGCGGCTGCGGCAAGGGCTGGGCCCATCCGCATCGCGGTAAGCAGGTCTTCGACCTGACGAACACCTCCAGCCGGGCGGCCGAGGTGTATCTGACCAACCCGGCGAACGGCTCGGTGTACGGGGAGGTCGAGGGGCTGGGCCCGGGCACCAGCCGCCCGCTGCGAGTCACCCTCGGCGGAGGCTCCTATGCCTTCCGCTGCCTGCCCGACGACACGGACGCGGTCACCGGACCCACGGTGACCGTGGCCGGACCGGCGCGCGGCGGCGGCCCGGCCGCCGTTCCGGTCACCCAGCAGGACCTGATCCCGCCCACCATCGCCTACCAGAAGTGGGTGCAGGGCCGGATGGGCGAGCTGGTGCGCCGCACCGACGTGCTGCGCTCGGCCGTCCGGGAGGGCGATCTGGCCGCAGCCCGCGCGGCCTGGCTGCCCGCCCATCTGGTGTACGAGCGGATGGGCGCCGCCTACGGCACCTTCGGCGACGCGGACGGGGCGATCAACGGCACCACGGCGGGGCTGTCCGGCGGTGTCCGCGATCCGGGCTTCACCGGTTTCCACCGCGTCGAGTACGGGCTGTGGCACGGCGCGTCCGCGAGCAGCCTGCGCGGTGCCGCCGACCAGCTCGACAAGGACGTCCGCGCGCTGCGAGACAGCTGGCCGCAGCAGCGGATGGATCCCGCGGACCTGGGCCTGCGGGCGCACGAGATCATGGAGAACACCGTGCAGTTCGAGCTGACCGGCCGCACCGACTACGGCAGCGGCACCAACCTGGCCACCGCGCGGGCCAACCTCGACGGCACCGGGGCCGCGCTGGACCGGCTGCGCCCGCTGCTGACCTCCCGCGACCCCGGGCTGCCGGAGACCGGCACCTGGATGGAGCGCACCGGGAAGGCCCTGGACGCCGCCCGCCAGGGGGACCACTGGATCCCGCTGGACCAGCTCGACCGGGGGCGCCGGGAGAAGATCAACGCCGCCGCGGGCGCGCTGGTGGAGCGGCTGGCCGATGTGGCGGCCCTGACCGATGTGCGGAGGACCCGGTGAGCGAGGTGCGGCGGCGGGGCTTTCTGCGGGGCGCCGCGGCGGGCACGGTCGGCGCGGTGGCGGGCGCCTCGGCCGCCCCGGCAGCCGCGCGGGCGGGCGGGTCGAACGCGGGCGGTGCGGGGCCGGAGGGCGCCGGGAAGGGGGCCGGGGGAGAGGCCGCCGCACGGGTCGCCTTTCACGGCGCGCATCAGGCCGGGATCCTCACCCCGCCGCAGCGCGCCACCGTGTTCGTCGCCTTCGACGCCACCGCCGAGGGGCGCACCGAGCTGACCGAGCTGTTCCGTACGCTCACCGCGCGCTGCCGCTTCCTCACCACCGGCGGCACCCCGGACCCGGTGGGGATCACCGCCCCGCCTGTCGACTCCGGCACCCTGGGCCCCCAGGTCACCGCCGACCGGCTGACCGCGACGGTCGGCGTGGGCGCCTCGCTCTTCGACGGGCGGTACGGGCTGGAGGACCGTAAGCCCCGGCGGCTGCGCGCCATGCCGTCCTTCCCCGACGACGACCTCGACCCCGACTGGTGCCACGGCGATCTGAGCCTCCAGCTCTGCGCGGAGAACACGGACACGGTGCTGCACGCGCTGCGTGACATAGCCCGGCACACCCGGGGCGCGCTCCAGGTGCGCTGGCGCATGGACGGATTCATCAGCCCGCCCCGCCCCTCCGGCACCCCGCGCAACCACATGGGCTTCAAGGACGGCACCGCCAACCCGGACACCGGCGACGCCCGGCTGATGGACCGCCTGATCTGGGCGGGGGAGGGCTCCGGGGAGCCGGGCTGGGCGACCGGCGGCAGCTATCAGGTGGTCCGGCTGATCCGGATGCTGGTGGAGTTCTGGGACCGGGTGTCGATCACCGAGCAGGAGCGGATGTTCGGCCGCGGCCGGGAGTCCGGCGCACCGCTGGACGGTCGGCACGAGTTCGACACCCCGCGCTTCGCCCAGGACCCCAAGGGCGACGTCATCCCGCTGGACAGCCATATCCGGATGGCCAATCCCCGTACGGCGCGCACCGAGGACCAGCGCATCCTGCGCCGCGCCTACAACTACGACCGGGGCATGGACGCGAACGGGAATCTGGACATGGGCCTGCTGTTCTGCAGCTATCAGCAGGACCTGGCCCGGCAGTTCGAGGCGGTGCAAAAGCGTCTCGCGGGGGAGCCGCTGGTCGACTACATCACCCCGTTCGGCGGCGGCTATTTCTTCGCGCTGCCGGGTGTGCGGGACCATGCGGATTGGCTGGGGCGGGCGTTGCTGGCCTGAGTGTCCGGGGCCGTCCGGCCACTCCCGGTAACGATCCCCATAACACTCCTGGTCAAGAACCTCTCAAGAATTCCTTGTGTTTTCCTGACCCGCTATTCATTCACCCTCCTCCATGGATTCCATCGGAATGTCCTGCCCGCGGCCGAGGATCACGGCGCAGGCGTGAAACGGATACACGTGGAGGCATGGCATGGGCGGTAGACGACGAGCGAAGCGCTGGAGTGCCCTGGCCGGGGCCGCGGTGCTGGCGGCCGCGGGCGGGGTGGCGCCCGCGTGGGCCGCGCCCGCCAAGGGGGCGGCACAGCGGACCGCGACGCCCGTGAAGCATGTGGTGGTGATCTTCGACGAGAACGTCTCGTTCGACCACTACTTCGGTACCTACCCCAAGGCCGCCAACACCGACGGCACGAAGTTCACCGCCGCCAAGGACACCCCGAAGAACATCGACACGCTCGCCCACGCGGGCCTGCTGGAGAAGAACCCCAATCTCTACAAGCCCAAGCGGCTCGCGTCCTCGCAGGCGATGACCTGCGACCAGAACCATTCCTATGGCCCCGAGCAGTACGCGGCCAATGGCGGCAAGGCCGATAAGTTCGTCGAGAACACCGAGGTCAGCAAGTGCGCCGGGCTGTTCGGTGAGCCCGGTCTGGTGATGGATTACTACGACGGCAACACGGTCACCGGGCTGTGGAACTACGCCCAGCACTACGCCCTGAGCGACCGTTCGTTCAGCTCGGGCTACGGCCCCTCCAGCCCGGGCGCCGTCGAGCTGGTCTCCGGTCAGACCCATGGCATCGTCTCCACCGACCCGAAGTCCTCCACCGAGGACCCGAAGCAGACCGACAAGCCGGACCCGGCGACCGTGTCCTCGCCGGACGCCCAGGGCGTCGGCACGATGATCAACGACCCGGACCCGGCCTTCGACGACTGCTCGGACAAGGACCACACCAGCAGCAGCGCCCTCGGCATGCTCAAGGGCAAGAACATCGGCGACCTGCTCAACGCCAAGGACGTCAGCTGGGGCTGGTTCCAGGGCGGGTTCCGGCCCAGCACCGCCTGGGACGGCACGCAGGGCAGCTACGCCAAGTGCTCCGGCACCACCCACACCAACGTCGGCGGCGCCTCCTCGGTGGACTACAGCCCCCACCACGCGCCGTTCCAGTACTACAAGTCCACGGCCAATCCGCATCATCTGCCGCCCAAGAGCGTCTCGGAGATCGGCCACCAGGGTCAGGCCAACCACAACTACGACCTGACCGACTTCGACGCCGCCCTCAAGACCGGCCATCTGCCCTCGGTCAGCTTCCTGAAGGCCGCCGAGTACCAGGACGGCCACGCGGGCTACTCGGACCCGGTCGACGAGCAGCACTTCCTCGTCAAGGAGATCAACGCGATCCAGAAGTCGCCGCAGTGGAAGGACACCGCGGTCGTCGTCGCCTACGACGACAGCGACGGCTGGTACGACCACGCGTACGCCAAGCCCACCAACGGCTCCCGTGACACCACGGCCGGTTCGAACGGCAAGGCGACCGACAGCCCCGCCTGTCAGTCCGCTCCCCGGCCCGCGCGCGGCTACCAGGACCGCTGCGGTCCCGGCCCGCGCCAGCCGCTGCTGGTGATCTCCCCGTACAGCACGTCCAACAAGGTCGACCACACCCCCACCGAGCAGGCGTCGATCACCCGCTTCATCGAGGACAACTGGCACACCGGCCGGATCGGTGACGCCTCCTTCGACACCCGGGCGAACGCGCTGTCCGGCATGTTCGACTTCCGGCACCCGAACAACACCCAGGTGCTGCTGAAGCAGGACGGCTCGGTGGCCTCGGTGCACCGGTCCGGGCACTACACGACCAGCGCCCTGGCCGCCGGCGCCCCGATCGCCGACGCCCTCACCCCCCGCCGCCTCGCCACGACCGGGACGGCGGGAGCGGGCGACTCGGCCGTCCTGCCGATCGGCATCGGCGCCGGTGCGCTGGTGTTCGGCGCCGCGGCCACCGTCCTGGTGCTGCGCCGCCGTACGGCCTGACCCACCCCCGGCCCGGGGGCCCGGAACCCCCGGGTCCCGGGCCGGGAATAAAGCGGAGCCTTCATCCGGTTGATGGTGCGCGGTAGACGATGCAGTACCGCAGTGCGATCAGGGAGGCGGGCCACCGTGGCCGATGAGCGGGACCGGCGAGACGACCAGCGCGACCAAGGCCGCGCCGAAGAGCGCGAGACCATCCGGGCCAGTCCCCGGGGCAGCGCGCCCGTACCGCTGTCGGTGCTGGACCTGGCGACCGTCGGCAGCGGGCTGACCGCCACCCAGGCGCTGCGCACCACCACCGAGCTGGCCAGGCTCGCCGAGCGGCGCGGCTTCCACCGCTTCTGGGTGGCCGAGCACCACTCCATGCCGGGCGTCGCCAGCTCCTCCCCGGCCGTCATCCTCGCCCATGTGGCCGCGCACACCGAGCGGATCCGGCTCGGCTCGGGCGGGGTGATGCTGCCCAACCACGCCCCGCTCGTCATCGCCGAGCAGTTCGGCACCCTGGAGGCGCTCGCCCCCGGCCGGATCGACCTCGGCCTCGGTCGCGCCCCCGGCACCGACGGGGCGACCGCGGCGGCACTGCGCCGCACCGAGCGGCTGCGCGAGGGCGCCGACGAGTTCCCGCAGCAGCTCGCCGAGCTGACCCGGTTCCTGGACGACGACTTCCCGGACGGCCACCGGTACGCCCGTATCCACGCGGTGCCCGGCCCCGTCCAGGGCACGGTCCCCGGCGGGGTGCAGTCCGCCGACCGGCCCTCGGTGTGGCTGCTGGGGTCCAGCGGCTTCAGCGCCCGGCTCGCGGGCCAGCTGGGCCTGCCGTTCTCCTTCGCGCACCACTTCTCCGCAGCCAACACGATCCCCGCGCTCGACCTCTACCGCGAGTCGTTCCGGCCGTCGGCGGTGCTGGACCGGCCGTACGCGTCGATCGGCGTCTCGGCGTTCGCGGCCGAGGACGAGAAGGCGGCCCACCGGCAGGTGCTCACCGGCGCCCTCTCCATGCTCCGCCTGCGCACCGGGCGCCCGGGTCTGGTGCCGTCGCCGGAGGAGGCCGAGGCCCACGAATTCAGCGAGATCGAGCGGGACTTCGTCAACAGCTGGCTGGCCAACGTGGTGTACGGGACGGCGGACGAGGTGCGCGAGGGGCTGGACGACCTGGTCAAGCGGACCGGGGCGGACGAACTCAAGATCACGACGACGGCGCACGGCCGGGAGGCCCGGATCCGTTCGTACGGCATGATCGCGGACGCGTACGGACTGCCGGACGCGCCCGCGGCGTAACCCTCAGGGGGAGAGCGGGCAGGCGGGGAGCATGGGAGGGATGCGGTCGGGCGGGACCGGGCGGGAGTAGAACCAGCCCTGCCCGGTGTCGCAGCCGATCCGCCCCAGTCGCTCCGCCTGCTCCGCGCTCTCCACGCACTCCGCCACCACCGTGAGCCCCAGCCGGTGCGCCAGTTCCACCAGGGCCCGGACGATCGTCTCGTCCGCCGGATTGGGGTGTTCCTCGGCCCGGAAGCCCTGGACGAAGGAGCCGTCCAGCTTGAGCGTGGAGACCGGCAGCCGGCTCAGATAGGCGAGGTTGGAGTAGCCGGTGCCGAAGTCGTCGATCGCGATGGCCACCCCCATGTCGCTCAGCTGCTGGAGCGCCTGTAACGGACGGCCCGCCGAGCCCATGACCGCCGACTCGGTCAGCTCCAGCTGGAGCAGCCGCGGCGGCAGCCCCGTCTCGGCGAGGATCGTGCCCACGTCGGAGACCAGGTCGGAGTCCCACACCTGACGTACGGCCACATTGACGCTGACCACCAGCGGATGCCCTGGATGGGCCTGCTGCCAGGCGCGGGCCTGGCGGCAGGCGGTACGCAGCACCCAGCGGCCGAGCGGCACGATCGCGCCGTTCTCCTCGGCCAGCGAGACGAACCGATTCGGTGAGAGCCGTCCGAACTGCGGATGGTCCCAGCGCACCAGCGCCTCGACGCCCCGGACGACCCCGTCGACCAGGCCGACCAGCGGCTGGTAGTCGAGCACGAACTCCTCCCGCTCGACCGCCGGTCGCAGCGTGCTCGACAGCGCCTGACGGGTCATGCGGTGAGCGTTGCGCTCGGGGTCGAAGAGGGTCCAGCGCGCCTTGCCGTCCTCCTTGGCCCAGTAGAGGGTGGTGTCCGCGGCCTGCATGAGCCAGGTGGTGTGGGTGCCCGCCGCAGGCCGCTCCACCACGCCGATGCTCGCCGACACCGACAGCCGCTGCCCGCCCACGTCGAACGGCCGCTGGAGCGCGGCCAGCACCGAGCGGGCCAGCTCGCACACCTGCTCGGTGCCGCTGGACTCCCGCACCAGCAGCGCGAATTCATCACCGCCGAGCCGCGCCACCAGATGGTCGCCGGGCGCCGCGCACTCGGTGAGCCGCAGCGCGACCGCCCGCAGCAGCCGGTCGCCGACCCGGTGGCCGAGGGTGTCGTTGATCGCCTTGAACCCGTCCAGGTCGAGGTAGCACAGCCCGATCCGGCCGGTGCCCGCGCGGTCGTACGCCCCCGCCTCCAGCGCGGCGGCCAGCCGCTCGAAGAAGAGGTTCCGGTTGGGCAGCCGGGTCACCGGATCGTGCATCTGCAGATGGCGCAGCCGCCCCTGGAGGTCCCGGCGGTCGCTGATGTCGGCCATCGACAGCAGCAGACTGCAGCTGTCCGGGGCCGGTTCGACGGTGATCTCGGCCCATAAGGCATGGCCGTCGGAGTGATGGAGCCGTCGGGTGCACGTCATCCGCTCGCGGCGGCCGAGCAGCACCTCGCGGTAGTCGTTCCAGGTGCGCGCGTCCTCGCGCAGCTCCGCCAGCTCGGCGGCGCCCCGGGCGGCCAGTTGGGCGGGTTCGGCGCCCAGCAGGGCGCCCAGCGCGGGGTTGGCGTCGAGCACCTTGCCCTCGCGGTCGATGACCGCCATGGCCAGCCGCGCGGCGTTGAACGCGGCGCGGTAGTCGGAGGGCGCGGCGCCCGGCGGTGCGCCCGGGGGCGTGCTCGGAGGCGCGCCCAGTTGTACGCCCGGGGGCGCGCCTAATGGTGCGCCGGGGGGCGCGCCCGGCTGCGCGCCCCGTTGCGTACCCGGGGGCGCGTCGGCGCCCGCCCCGATGGGGGAAGCGCTGGGGGGTGTATCACGCTCAGTGATCGTCGGCAGCGTCGCGCCGGGCGCGCGGCCCTGCCAGTCGGGGGTTCCGCTCACCGCTCGCTCCCGCTTGGCGTTCGTCTTGTCCAGGTATGTCATTTGTGTTGTACACGTCTCGTGCATCTCTCACACCGGGTGCCGGGCAGGCGCCAAGAGCCCGCCTGAATAGGTAATCCCCGCTGGAAATGTGCCGATCATAGAGGCTCGTACTCCGCGCGTTCCATCGACGCCATCGCGATCACCGCCGCCTTGACAAGGTGTTTGGTCGTATCTGTTCGACTCTGCGCGGGCGCACTGCCCGCTTGACCGGATGTGACCGTCTGTTACGTACCCGCATCCCGGCCTCTTCACTCGACCGGTCCAGCCGAACAGGGCGTACCGCGCCAATCCGACCCAGGGTGGAGTGGGTGTTCCCTCTACGCCCGGGAGGTCGGCATGGCGCGTCCTCAAGCGGCCGTGTGGGCGCCGCGGCCGCCCCGGCTGCGCCGGGCCCAGGCCGTCCTGACCTCGCTGAGCGCCCTGATCGCCACCACCGTGGTGGCCGGTCCCGCCACGGCCGTGGGCGCGGGCGGACCGTGCACCCTGGAGCGCACCGGCGCCCACCACTCCGAGGGGCTGGACAGCTGGAACGGCAACTATCCCCGCCCGGTCCGCTCGCTCCGCGCGGCCATGGTCTTCCTGTCCTTCCCGGACGCCGCCCCCAAGGTCACCCCCGCCCGGCTGGCCGCCGACCACACCCCCGCGACCGGTGAATTCTTCCAGCGCGCCTCCTACGGACGCTTCTCGCTGCGCGTCCACCCGATGCGGCGCTGGATCACCATGCCGAAGGCGTCCACCGCGTACGCCATACAGCGCGACTGGCACTCCGCGCGCCGGGCCGCGTATCTGCGCGACGCCATTCGCGCCGCCGATCCGCACGTGAACTTCAGCCGCTACGACATCGTCTACCTCGTCGCCGACCCCGACGCCCCGGGCGTCGACGCCGACGCGACCAAAGTGGTCAACTTCGAAAGGCCGCTGCGCGCCGACGGTAAGGATCTACGCCGTCTGGTGACCGTCTTCGAGCACCATCCGCCCGATCGCAACGTCCTCGCCCATGAGACCGGGCACGTCTTCGACCTGCCCGACCTCTACCACCGGCCCAGCACGACCGACAACAGCGGCGACTGGGACACCTACGTCGGCGACTGGGACCTGATGGGCAGCCAGTTCGGCCTGTCCCCGGACCCCTTCGGCTGGCACAAGTGGAAGCTCGGCTGGCTCACCGGGCGCCAAGTGGCCTGCGCCCGCGCCCTCGGCCCGAAGATGTACACCCTCCAGCCCCTCGGCGCCCCCATGGAAGGCCGCCCCGGCACCGACACCCGCACCCGGCTGGTCGTCGTCCGCACCGGCCCCACCACCGCCCTGGCCATCGAGGCGCGCGGCGCGTACGGCAACGACGCGGGCACCTGCACCGAAGGCGTCCTGGTCTACCGGGTGCGCAACGACGCCGCCTCCGGCGAGGGCCCGGTCCGGGTGCTGGACGGCCACCCCACCACCTCGGCCTGCTGGAACGAGTCCGTCTACCCCGAGCTGGCCGACGCCCCGCTCGGCGTCGGCGACTCCCTGCTGGCCCGGGAGGAAGCGGTCCGCGTGACCGTCACCGGCCGCGCCACCGGTGGCTCCTGGGCTGTCCAAGTGACGCGCGGCGAACGTACGTAACGGGTACGCCCCGTGCGACGACGGCGAGCGGACCTAGTCCGTCGCACCGTAGCGCGAGCAAGGGCATCCGAACGGTGATCAAGCAGTGTTCGAGGTGGCGTACCGAAACTGTGGCCTCGTTTTGATCTCCGGCGCCCGGGAGCGACCATGCCACGACACGCGAATCTGGCCGAGGCACTGAGAGAGCGGGCCCGGGACGGCGGGGCCGACACCGTCGCGCTCGCCCATCCGGACGGAGGCGGCGGCGAGCGGCGTATCTCCTACGCCGAACTCGACGACCGCGCCACCGCCGTCGCCGCCTGGCTGCGCGGACGCGACGCCGCCCGGCGCCGGGTGCTCATCGTCATGGACCCCGGTCCGCACATCGCCGCCGCCCTGCTCGGCTGCCTGTACGCGGGCGCCGTCGCCGTCCCCGTCCCCGCGCCCACCGCGTCCCGCAGCGCCGCGGAGCGCACCGCGGCGATCGCCCGGGACGCCGCCGTGGACCTCGTCCTCACCGAAACCGCGCACGCCACCGAGACCTCCCGTCGCCTCTCGCTCGTCGGCCGCGCCGACCTCACCTGCCTGCCCGTCGACCGGCTGCAGCCGGATCGCGCCGCCGACCGCGCCGCCGACGGGCCCGCCCCGCCCGCGCGCACCGATCCCGACAGCCTCGCCCTGCTCGCGTACGACTCGGGGCCCGCCACCGCCCCGCGCGGCGCCCGGCTCACCCACGGCAACCTGCTCGCCGCCATGCACGCCCTCCGGGCCACCCTGGGCACCGGCCCCCGCTCCCGGATCGGCGGGTGGCTGCCCCGCCGCCACACCCCCGGCCTGATCGGCCAGGTGCTGCACCCGCTGTGGCTGGGCGCCACCGCCGTCCCGCTGCCCGCGCGCCCGTTCCGTACCGACCCGGCCGCCTGGTTACGGGCCATCAGCCGCCACGGCATCACCGAGACCGTCGCCCCCGACACCCAGTACGCACGCTGCGCCGCGCTCGCCGCCGAAGAACAGCCCGCCGGGCTCGACCTCTCCCGCTGGCGGACCGCGCTCAACGCCGGGGAGCCGGTCTCGCCCGCCACCATGGCCGCCTTCGCCCGCCGCTACGCCGCCGCCGGGCTGCGCCCCGGAACCCTGGTCGCCGGATACGCCCCCGCCGAAGGCGCGCCCCTGCTGATCGCCGAGGGCCGCACCCCGGTGCCCGGCGCGGAGTTCGGCGTCGTCGACCCGCAGACCTGCCGCCGACTGCCCGAGGGGACGGCCGGGGAGATCTGGGCGCGCGGCGCCGCCGTCACCACCGGCCACTGGGGGCGGCCGCTGGACACCGTGCCGCTCTTCGCCGCCCGTGCCGCCGACGGCCCCGGCGGCTTCCTGCGCACCGGCGACCTCGGCCTCGCCGCGGGCGGCGGCATCCGCATGACCGGCCGGGTCCACGACGGCCTCCTGGTGGACGGGGTCACCCTGCACCCCCAGGACGTCGAGCGCGAACTGCTCGGCTGCGGGCGGGCCCTGGGGTCGGCCCGGGTGTTCTGCGCGGGGCCCGGCGCCGGGCCGCTGGTCGTCGTCCAGGAGGTCCGTACGGCGAGCGCCGCCCGGACCGGCCTGCCCCGGCTCGCCGCCCGCATCCGGGCCCGGGTGGCGGAGGAGTTCGGCGTCACCACTGGCGCGGTGCTGCTCGTACGCCCCGGGACGGTACGCCGGGACGGAGCGGTGAAGGTACGCCGTTCGATGCTGCGCGACTGGTATCTGCGCGGCGAACTGCGCGCTCTGCACGCGGAGTACGCGCCGGTCCCCACCGAACCGTGCCGGGGCGGCGCGGCCTGAAACAACATGTGAGTTCGACAGAGGGAATCAGACGGAAAGAGCCGCGAGGCCCGGAAACGTGGGGGAATAATCGTCGTCGGGGGCCGGTGGGGAAAGGGCGGGGCGAAATGGTCAGAGTGCTCATTGCCGAAGACATGCATATGCTGCGCAAGGCACTGGTCGCCCTGCTGGAATTCGAACCCGATATCGAGGTCGTGGCCGAATTCTCCAGCGGCGCGGACATTCTGCCCCGGGCCCGTCAGCTCCGCCCGGACGTCGCGATTCTCGACATCGACCTGCCCGGAGTGGACGGGCTGACCGCCGCCGCCGAGCTGCACACCGCCGTTCCCGAATGCCGGACGATGATGCTCACCAGCCTCGGGCGGCCCGGGAATCTGCGGCGCGCGCTCGCGGCCCGGGTCTCCGGATTCCTGCTGAAGGACAGCAGCCCGGCCACCCTCTGCGACGCCATTCGCGCGGTCGCGCGGGGTGAGCGGGTCATCGATCCCCAACTCGCCCTGGCCGCCCTGGACGACGGCCCGCAGCCGCTGACCCCGCGCGAGTTGGAGGTGCTGCGGATGGCCTCCGAGGGTGAGGAGGCCACCCGTATCGCGGCCCGGCTCTTCCTGTCGGTGGGGACGGTACGCAACTACCTGACCTCGGCCGTCACCAAGCTCAACGCGCGCAACCGGGTCGACGCCATCCGGATCGCCCGCGAGGCGGGCTGGCTCTGAGGGATCACGCCCTCTGAGGGGTCACGCCGTCACCGCCGGGCCGAACTCCTCCTCCGTACCGCGCCCCCGCCCGCCCCGAGGCGGTTGTGCGGACACCTCCAGCTCGGCCCGCAGCTCGAACCAGCCGTCGGCCCGCGCGTCCGCGTGCAGCCGCCCGCCGAGCCCCGCAAGCCGCACCCGGAGGTTGCCGATCCCGCTGCCCCCGTCGGCTCCGGCGGTGCCCGTGACGCTGTCGGCGCGCAGGAGGGTGGACGGCTTGCCCACCCCGTCGTTCACCAGCGTCAGCCGCACCGTGGACCCCGCCCGCCGGGCCGTGATCGCGCAGTGCTCGGCCTTGCTGTGCCGCAGCACGTTGGTCAGCCCCTCGCGCAGCACGCTCGCCAGCACCGTGTCCACCCGCTCGGGCAGCGGCCCGCAGCCGATGTCCGCGGTGGCCCGGATGCCCGCCGCGGCCAGCATGGACCGGGCCGTCTCCGCCTCCGCGGACAGCGACATCTTGCGGTAGCCGCTGGCCACCGCCCGTACGTCGGCCAGCGCCTGACGGGACGTCTGCAGGATCTCGGCCAGCTCCTGCTGGGCCCGGTCGTTCTGCCGGGGCACCAGCCGGTGCACCAGCTCGCACTTGAGGGTGATGGTGGAGAGGCTGAGGCCGAGCAGGTCGTGCACGTCCCGGGCGAACCGCAGCCGCTCCTGGGCGACAGCCAGCCGGGCCAGCTCCGCGCGCGACCGCGATACCTCGGCGACCAGCCCGGAGAGCCGGGAGAGGCCGAAGACCACCAGCCCGGTGATCGTCGTGGACACGGTGGTGTACGCGACCTTGTCCCAGCCGAACCCCACCTGGAACAGCAGCACATCGGTGATCACCAGGATCGCGGCGAACGTGGGCCAGGCCACCGCCGGGGCCAGCACCAGCAGCGCGGAGCCCGCCAGGAAGCCCGGCATGCCCAGCCACGCCTGCTCGAAGACGGCGAACGGCAGGAAGGTCAGCACCGCCTGGAGCAGCAGCGTCCAGTGCCGGGCGGCGGCCAGCCGGGGCGCCAGCGCCGGGAAGGAGTGGGTCAGTTGGATACCCAGCAGCACGGCGAGCACCGGCAGGATCTCCAGCATCCGCACCACGGCGTCCACCGCGCTCCCCGGGGGGAGCCCTTCGACCACGTACGTCACGGCGACGGCGAAGTAGAGCAGAAGCACCATCACCGTGATCACCACGGCCAGGCGCGGCGCCAGGTCGTCATGGTCGCGCGGCGGCTTGTTCCCGGCATCGTCGGGCAAGAGGCTCCCCTGCACTCGTCCTCCGGATGGTCGGGCCGGATTGGGCGGCTTGCCCGAGAGTATCCGATCTTTTGCGGGGGAGGAGGGGATGCGGAGAAGGCTCATGCTGTACACAGAGTTACGGGTTGTCACCGGCAATCACAGGAGGAATCACAGGAAAAGGGGAATGGGATTCAGCGCGCGGTACGGAGTCGCCCGCCGCAGCCGTCCCAGGGCCACCGGGACGTCGTAGAGGCGGCCGGGGGCGAACCGGGGCCAGTGCGGGCGGAGTCCCGGCACCAGGACCTTGGCCACGGGCAGCCCCACGTCCGGCCGGGTCTGGTCCAGCACCAGCAGCTCCATCCCGCGCGCGCGGACCGCCCCCCGGACGGCCGCCAGGGCGTCGCCGTCCGGGGGCGCGGCCATCGCGGGCGGTGGCGCCGCGTCCGGACCGGGCGTCAGATAGGGCTGGTTGGCGATGGTCGCGGTACGGAACCAGCGCAGCGCCTCCGGGTCGGCCGCGCCGTATCCGCCGCCGTCGGCGCGGGCCTCGACCACCGCGGGCAGCATCTGGTTCAGCTCCGCGAAGGCGTGGCACAGCGCGGTGTGCCGGTCGAAGTGGGCGCCGAAGCCCAGGGTGATGTCCTCGGCGGGCTTGTCGGTCCGCCGGGAGAGCGCGGCGACCACCGGGATGCCGAAGTCGGTGGTGAGGTCCAGCGCCCACACCTCGCGCCGCAAACCGCCGTGGGCGCGGCGCAGTTCGGCCAGCCACGGGTCGTCGAGGCCGTCCAGGGCGAGCGCGGGCTGACGGGTGCGGTTGTACCACCACAGGGCGACCGCGTCCCGCTCCACCAGCTCCAGGAAGCCCCGTACGACGGCGTCGGCCAGAGTGGACCCGGCCGCCGCGCCGTTGGAGTCCGCCCGGCAGCAGCGCTGCCCCGGGGGCTGCGGGGCGCCGTAGTACAGCAGCGCGGTGGGCACCAGGCGGTGGCGCTCGGCGGTGAGCGACCACACCGGCGTCCAGTCGAGTTCGGCGTCCTCGTCGAACGGGTCGGGGACGCGGTGGCGCGGCGCGCCCTGGCCTGGGAACTGCCGCGCGAACTGCCGTGCGTCCATGAGCTGGACGGTGTCCGGATGCACCGCCTCCGCCGGGTCCAGGGCTCGGTAGCGGGCGCGCTGGCGCGGCTCGTCCCCCTGGAAGTGGCCGCTGTAGTGCTCAAGGGCCTCGCACAGGGCGCTCGCCCGGGCCTGTTCGGCGGTCCGCCCCTTGCCGTGGGCGGCGGCCCGCAGCCCGGCGCGCACGGCGTCCAGGCCGCTCGGCGGGGTGGGCGCTCCGGCGTGCGCGGCGTGCGCGGCGCACGAGGCGTAGACGGCGTACGAGGCGTACGAAGGGTGGCGCGCGTGGTAGCAGTTGAGGAACGCCGGGCCGCGCGGATCGCGGCGGATCTCGGTGACCAGCCCGGTGACGGGGTCCACCAGATGGCCATAGCGCTCCAAGACGCGCAGCGGTGAGGCGTCTTCGGCGTCGGCGTAGTGCGGCTCACGCCGGGACGGCAGGGCCAGTGGCGCCCGTATCCGCTCCGCGACCAGCAGCGGATTGCCGCACCCGGCGCACTGCGGGCGGCGGGAGAGCGGATGGTGGTCCACGGTGGCGGTGAGGCTGTCCAGGGTGCGCAGCGCCCGCTGGCCCGGATGCCGGTGCCCTGCCAGCCACTTGGCGGCCTCCAGCGCGGCCAGCTGGAGCGCGGCCGCGCGGCTCGCGGGCAGCGAGGCGGGCGGCCGCGGCACCGGCCCCGGGCGGCCCAGTCTGCGCTGGAGGTACGCCTCGGCCTGCCGCCCCCGCCACAGCCGGTCGGCCAGACACGCCCAGCACGGGTCGTCGGGGGCGCCGAGGAACGGGCCGAGCCAGGCTCGGGTGCCCACCGGTTTGACGGGCAGCCAGCGGCGGCCCGCGGCGCGATGGGCGGCGTCGACGGCGGCGAGACGTGGATCGAGGTAGTCGTCGCACACCACAAGGGTGAGTTCGGCGGCGCCGTGTTGACGCGGGCCCACTTGACGAACGGCCCATCGGCACTCCCGGCCCTGCGCGGCCGGAGCCGCCGCCCGGTCGTACGGCTCCTCATCAGCCTCGTCGCCCTCGTCAGCCGTGTCCGTCTCGTTCACCCCGGCCGCCGACCGCAGGCCCGCCGCCCGCAGCGCCCGGACGACTTCGGCGGGATCGGCCGACCCCAGGATCACCGACGCCACCGACGCGGTGGTGGCCCCGGCCGGGCGTATGGAGCGGCCGTCACCGCCGCTGTCGCCGCCGCCCAGCCCGGCCAGTTCCCAGTACGCCTCCTCCGGTCCGGGGGCGTGCGTACGCTCCCGCTCGGACACCAGCCCGGCCGCCCGCAGCCGCGCGATGACCCGCTCGGCCTGCCCGGCGGGCACCGCGCCCGGGCGGCCGGGCGCGCGGGCGGCCTCGGTGAGGATGTGCGCGAGGTCCCGCGACCCGTCCAGCAGCGGCGCGAGCGCCGCGATCGCCCGCCCGTGCAGCGCGGTGACGCCGTGCTCGGAGACCAGGTAGACGGCCTCGCCCGGCACCGGCTCGACCCGCAGATGCGGGGTGAAGCCCAGTTCGCCCGCCATGTGTCCCCGCCCCCCTCATTCCCCGCTGACCGTGCAGATGCAGATGCGCGGCGCGACGGCCTCCCAGGAGGCGGCGGTCAGATCCTCGATGACCAGGTCGTCCAGGTCGTGCAGCGTGTCCAGACCGTGCAGACCGTGCAGACCGTGCAGGTCGGCGGTGCCGTCCGGCGACCGCGTGGGTTGCGGGGGGATGGAGGCTTCCGTCATCACAGGCTCTCCAGGGTGTGAATTTGTCATGGGTCGAACTGCCAGGACTCATACCGAGTTCGGTAGTCCGGCACTGGTCGGATGCACCGCTCACCCGCGAGTCTTTTCTGTGCCTCGATGGCACGGCCGCGCGGCCAGGAGGCACCTGACGGACCGTTGACGGAGGTACAGGACCATGGACATCAAGGTGTTGGGGCCGCTGAGCGTCGAGGCGTGCGGTCAGTCGATCGTGCCCAGCGCGGGCAAGCCGCGGCAGATCCTTGCACTGCTTTCCGTCTACGCCAACCAGATGCTGCCGGTGCCCACTCTTATGGAGGAAATCTGGGGCACGCAGATGCCGCGCAGCGCGCCCACCACCTTGCAGACCTACATCCTCCAGCTCCGCCGCAGGCTGGCCGCCGCTTACGGCCCCCAGGCGCCCCAGGCGTCGAAGGACGTGCTGGCCACTCGGTACGGCGGTTACGTCCTGGAGGCGCAGCCGGGCGCGGTTGACATCCATGAGTACGACCGGCTGGTGGCCGCCGGGCGCGACGCGCTCGACGCCGGGGACGATGTCGAGGCGTCCCTGCTGCTGCGCGAGGCGCTCGCGGTCTGGCGCGGTCCGGCGCTGGTGGATGTGCGGGTCGGTCCGGTCCTGGAGATCGAGCTGGCCCGGCTGGAGGAGAGCCGACTCGGCGTTCTGGAGCGCCGTATCGAGGCCGATCTGCGGCTGGGCCGCCATGCCGAGCTGCTGACCGAGCTGACCGAGCTGACCGCCCGCCACCCGCTCCACGAGGGGCTGCACGCCCAGTGCATGGCCGCGCTGTACCGGGCGGGTCGGCCCTGGCAGGCGCTGGAGACCTATCAGGGGCTGCGCGCCCGGCTCGTCGAGGATCTGGGGCTTGAGCCCTCGCCGCGGCTGCAGAAGCTCCAGCAGGCGGTGCTCGCCTCCGATCCCGCGCTCGACCTCGACCTCGAAGGGCAGTGGCGCCGACCGGTGCTCGACCTGTTCGCCGCCTGACCCGCCCCGCCGTACGGTCCGCCCTCCCCCGAAACGCCCGGCGCCGCCCTTCAGCCGGGTCTGCTACGGCTCCGCTGCCCGATCCCCCCGCGCGGGCAAGCGGAGCCGTAGTGCATTTCCCGCCGACCGCCTGCCCGTTCCGACCCACCGCCTGTCCGACACCAGCCGAGGGGGTGCCTTGCGCATCGTCGATCTGTCCGCACCGGTGGACGCCCCCGCGCCCGGTGGTTCCACCGGCGTGTGCGGGATGTCGCGCGTCATCGACCGGATGCCGATGGAGTGGTTCCTGCGCCCGGCCCATGTCCTGGACATCACCGGCGCCGACCCGGACACCCGCACCGCCGGGGTCGAGGACATCGAGAAGGCGCTCGCCCGGACCGGCTGCCGCCCCCGCCCGCTGGACGTCGTCCTGCTGCACACCGGCGCCGCCTGCTGGGCCGGTACGCCGCGCTACTTCACCGATTTCACCGGCCTCGACGGCCCCGCCACCGACTACCTCCTCGACCTGGGGGTCCGGGTGATCGGCACCGACGCGTTCAGCCTCGACGCCCCGTTCCGCCAGATGATCCGCCGCTACCACGCCACCGGCGACCGGTCGGCGCTGTGGCCCGCGCACTTCGCGGGCCGCCGCAGGGAGTACTGCCAGATCGAGCGGCTGGCCCGGCTGGACACCCTGCCGCCCACCGGCTTCCGGGTCGCCTGCTTCCCCGTCAAGATCGCGGGAGCGGGTGCGGGTGCGGGCTGGACCCGCGCGGTGGCCCTGCTCGACGAGGGGTGAGCCCGGTGGTGACGGCACATCAAGAGGTCGACACCGAGGTCTGCGTGGTCGGCGGCGGCCCGGCCGGGCTCGTCCTCGCGCTGCTGATGCTGCGCTCGGGGGCGCGGGTCACCGTGCTGGAGCGCGCCCGCGCGCACGAGCGGGAGTCCCGGGGCGAGATCCTGCAGCCCGGCGCGCTGGCGCTGCTGGACGAGCTGGGGGTGCTCGCGGGGGCGCGGGCGCGCGGCGCCCAGGAGCACGACCGGTTCCGGCTGTTCGAGGGCCACCGGATGCTGCTGGAGGCCGACTACCGCCTCCTCCCCGCCCCGTACGACCATCTGCTGTCCCTGCCCCGGACCCATCTGCTGGACGAACTCCTCGCCCACTGCCGCCGCTCGCCCGGCTTCCGCTTTCTGCCCGGCCGGAGGGTCGGCGGTCTGGTGTGGCGGGACGGGCGGATCGCCGGGGTCACCGCCGACGGCCCGGACGGCCGCTGCACCGTGCGGGCCCGGGCCGTGATCGGCGCGGACGGGCGGTACTCCCGGGTCCGGCGGCTGGCCGGAATCGGCGCGGGCCGCACCGAGGCGCTGCACCAGGTGCTGCTGTGCTGCACCCTCAGGACGGGCGGCGCGGACGCCCCGCCGCTCCGCGAGGTGCGGGTGTTCCGCACCGGGGACGGCCCGGTGGTGGTCTACGGCTCCTGGCCGGACCGCGTCCACCTCGGCTGGACGCTGCCGCTGCACGGCCACCGCGCCCTCACCGCGCTCGGCCCGGACCGGATCAGGGAGCGGCTGGCGCGTGCCGTGCCGCCGTACGCGACGGCCATCCGCGAACAGGTCCGCCCTCTGGGCGACCTCGGCCTGCTGGATGTCTTCTCGGCCCGCGCCCGGCGCTGGGTGGACGACGGTCTTGTGCTGATCGGCGACGCCGCCCACACCCACGGCCCGATCGCCGCCCAGGGCATCACCCTCGCCATCCAGGACGCGGTGGTGCTGCACCCCGTACTGGTCGGCGCCCTGGCCGCGGGCGACCTCGGCGCGGATCGGCTCGCCGCCTTCGAGGGGCGCCGTGGGCCCGATGTCGCGGCCGTCATACGGATGCAGACCCGGCAGAGCCGGGCCCTGCTCTCCGGAAGCGCGTTCGCCACCCGTGTGCGCCCCCATCTCGCGCGGGCGCTGCGCCACACCCCGCTGCACCGCAAGATGCTCCAGCGCATCGCGTTCGGCGGTCCGTCGATCCGCGTCATGGACGCCAGGGCGTCCGGGCGCCTCCGACCCGGATCGGGTGACGCGGACCAGGTGACCCGCAGCGACTGACCCGATCGGGTGACCCGGATCGAGGCGGGCTCAAGTCACGGCGGCGACCATGGCTGTTCTCACCAGCACCCCGCCGGGAACGACCGCGAGGAGGGCGCCGATGGTGCCGAGGGTGTCACACGCAGCCGGGCCGTCCGTCGTGGTGCTGGGCGGCACCGGCGCCCTGGGCGGTGCGGTCCGGAGCGCGTTCGAGGCCGTGGGAGCCCGGGTGCTGGTGGTCTCCCGCCACGAACCGGAGCCCGGCGAGACCGTCTCCTGGGCGGGCCTGGATCTGACCCGCGCCTCGTCCGGACAGCTCGCCGCCGTCCTCGCCGGGGCCGCCCCCGACACCGTGGTGAACGCGGCCGGGCTCACCCGAGGCGGCACCGGGGAGGAGCTGGCCGAGGCCAACGCCGGGCTGGTGCGCACCCTGGTGGAGGCCGCCGCGGCGCTGCCGTACCGGCCCCGGCTGGTGCAGCTGGGCAGCGTCCACGAGTACGGCCCGGTGTGCCGAGGCGTCGGCATCACCGAAGACCTGCCGCCCGCGCCGGTCAGCGCGTACGGCCGCGCCAAGCTGCTCGGCGCCCAGACCCTGCTGCGCGCCACCCGGGCCGGTGCGGTCGATGGCACGGTGCTGCGGATCGCCCAGGTCTTCGGCCCCGGCGCGCCCCGCGCCGACCTGCTGGGCACCGTCGCCCGCCATCTGGCCACCCACCGCCCCGGTCCGCTGCGGCTGGAACCGCTCGCGGGGCGCTGGGACTTCGTGGACGTCCGGGATGCCGCCGCCGCGGCCCTCGCGGCGGCGACCGCGCCCCGGGCGAGCGGACAGGTCGTCAACATCGGCTGCGGACAGGCGCTGAGCGTGCGGCGGCTGGTGGAGCGGATGATCGTGCTCAGCGGGCTCGGCGTGCCGCTGGTGGAGGAGCCGGGCGCCGGAGGCCATGCCGCGGGCCCCGCCTGGCAGCGGGTGGACATCTCCCGAGCCCGGCTGCTGCTGGGCTGGCGGCCGAGGTTCGGCACGGTCCGGTCACTGCGCGACCAGCTGGCCGAGGCGGGCGCCCCGGACCGGGCGGCGGTGGCGCGCTCATGATGGACCTCGGTCTGGACGGGCGTACGGTCCTGGTCACCGGCGCCACCGGCGCCATCGGCCAGGCAGCTGCCCGCGCCTTCGCGGCGCAGGGCGCGCGGGTGGCGCTCGCCTACCGGAACCGCCGCGAGGCCGCCGAGGAGCTGGCCGCCGAGCTGGCGGGCCCGGACGGCAACCGGGCCTTCGCCGTGCCGTACGCCCTGGAGGACACCGCGTCGCCGCGCTGGGTCGTGGCCGCCGTCGAGGAGCGCTGGGGCGCGCTGGACGTATTGGTGGCGAACGCCTGGCGGCGGGGCGCGCGATCCGACGCACGCGCCCGTTTCGAGGACATCCCCGAGGGGGACTGGCTGCCGGTCGTCGCGGACAGCCTCGCCCCGGTGATCCGCACGGTGCAGTGCGCCGTCGTCGGGATGCGGGAGCGCGGCTGGGGCCGGATCGCGCTGGTGTCATCGCGCCGGGTGCCCGACGAGTTCCACGGCGCGGCCGAGGCCGGGCTGCACGGTCTGGCCCGAGGCCTCAGCGGGCAGGTCGCGGCGGACGGGGTGCTGGTCAACGCGGTGTGCCCGGAGGGCGCGCCCTCCGGGGCCGGGGCCGCCGCGCAGACCCTGCTGTTCCTCTGCTCGGCGGCCAACACCCATCTCACCGGCCACACCCTCACGCTCACAGGCGGCTGACCGGGGAGGGATCGTGCGCGTCCTGTTCACGACCTGGGCCCCGGGCGGGCATCTGATCGCGCTGGTGCCGCTCGCGCGGGCGTTCCTCGCGGCGGGGCACCAGGTGCGGGTCGCGGTCCCGGGCGGCTGCGCGGCGGCGGTCGCCCGGGCCGGGCTGATGCCGGTCCCGGCCGGTGTGCTGCCGCGCGCGCTCGGCGTGCCACCGGCCGTGGCGCGCCGCTCGCGCGGCATCTGGCCCGCGGACTGGCCGGTGCGGCCCAGAGTGCTCGGCCCGGAGCAGCACGGGGTGCTGCGCGCCCTCGGCGACCAGCGGGTGGCCATCGCCGAGGCCATGGCCCAGGGGCTGGTGGCCTACGCCCGCTGCTGGCAGCCGGAGCTGGTGGTGCACGACGCGAGTACGTACGCGGGCACGGTGGCCGCCGCGGCGCTCGGCGTGCCCGCGGTCGGCCAGCTGTGGGGGAGCACGGCGCTGCCGCGCCTCGACCGGCAGCGGCTGGACGGCCCGCCGCTGCCCGGCTACGCACGCCTGATGCGGCGCTATGGGGCGGACCCGGCGCGCGAACCGGAGCTGTGGCTCGACCCCTGCCCGCCGAGCCTGGTGCTGCCGTCGCCGGAGCGGCGCCTTCCGGTGCGGTTCGTCCCGTACGAGTCCCCGTATGAATCCCGGTACGAACCCCGGTACGCATCCCGGTACGAGCCGCCGTACGGGCCGCCCCGGGAGGCCCCGTACGAGTCGTCGCCCGAGGCGTATGAGGGGGCGTACGACGCGGCAGGCGAGCCGTCGTGCGATTCCGTCCGCCCCGGACCCGCCCGGATCTGCGCCGTGTGGGAGGACGCCGCGGGCCCGCCCGAAGCCGTGCGGACGGCGCTGCGGGCGGCCGAGGCGCGCGGGGTGGAGGTCGTCCGGCTGGGCAGCGCCGCCCAGGGGCGGCCGCCCGCAGGACCGCTGCACCGGCTGCTGCCGGGCTGCCGCGCGGTGCTCCACCAGGGCGGTGGGGCCGCCGTCCTGGCCGCGGCGGTGGCCGGGGTGCCGCAGCTGATCGTCGCGCCCGGCCCCGAGCAGCAGCTCAACGGTGTGCGGGTGGCCATCACCGGTGCCGGGGCGCATACCCCCGCCGACCTGCTCGGCGGCTCGCCCCGCATCGCCCGGGCGGCCGGGGCCCAGCTGGCCCGGGACCTCTTCGCGCTGCTGGAGCAGCCGTCGTACGTGGTCGCGGCCCGCGCGCTGCGGGAGGAGGCCCGCTCGATGCCAGGACCGGAGGCGGCGGTCGCGCGGTTGACGGGCCGCCCCGAGGGCACCCGGGGCATACGAAAGGCCCCTCACGCTCGGTGAGAGGCCTTCCGTATGTCGGTGCGCCGCCAGGGACTCGAACCCCGGACCCGCTGATTAAGAGTCAGCTGCTCTAACCAACTGAGCTAGCGGCGCCTGCTGACGTAGAAGACCTTAGCACCCGGGTCAGGCGAAGTGAAAATCGATATCTTTCAGCCCGGAAACAGGGCGGGTTCGCTGGTCACAGCCGTGCCGTCGGCGTCCGCACCGGCCGTGGCACGCAGCGTGCGGGCCGCTCGGACACAGGCCCACAGCAGCACCTCGGGCCCGGGCAGCCAGGGGCTGCGGACGTCGGGGGCGACGAGCCAGCGGGGTGAGGGGGCGTCGTACGAGGCGATCTCCGCCGGGGGCTCGGGCTCCGCCGTGCCGGGGTCCTGGGGGTACAGGGGCGGTACGGTCACCGTGTCCCCCCAGCCGTAGCAGAGCAGCGGGGGTGCCGTGCCGCCCCACTCCTCCCAGCCGAGCAGCGCGGGCAGCCGCTGGGCCGCGCCCGGGGTGGCGAACAGCAGGACCCGGCCGCCCTGGGCGGCCACCGGACCGGTGCCGGGGCCATCGGTCCATAACCGGCTCACCACCCGGCGCCCGAAGAGCGCGTCCATGCTGACGACGTCGAACGCGGTGCCGCACGGCAGCGGGACCGAGGCCGCCGGATGCCGCTCCCAGAGCGCGTGGATGCCGCGGGGGGACCGGCTGGCGGAGGCGAGCCAGTCCGCGCCGGCCGGGGTGACGTAGGCGGCGGTGTGAAGTGAGTCCCGAGGCGTTCTGCTCATGTTTCTACAATTACCGTCGGCAGGAGAGGTATCGGGGGATGCGGCAAAACCAGGACATGACGCGGGGCGATGGGGTACCTTCCCCTCGCATATGCCCCCGGCGCATGATCGTGGCAGGACGCGGCCCGTTCGTGCGGGTTTCCCGTGCGGAGTACGCCCATCAGTCCGGCAGCTCGCCGCTTTGTATCAGTTCGCGACCGAACTCGATCATCTTTTTGGCGTAGTCCTCGGTCCACTCCGCCCGCTCGGCGATCACAGCGGGGGTCAGCCGGTCGAACCGTCTCGGGTCGGCGAGCTGCGCGGCCGCCATCGCCTGGAACTCCATGGCCCGGTCCGTCGCCGCGCGGAACGCGAGCACCAGCTCGGTCGAGCGGGCGAGGAGTTCGCGCGGATCCTCGATCGACTCCAGGTCGAAGAAGTGCGCCTCGTCCTTGACGGCGGCGGCCGGTTCGAAGAGCAGCGCGGCCGGTTTCATTCGCCGTGGCGCGGCGCTGGTCGGGCCCCCCGCCGGATCCGGCTCGGGCATGTGATCTCTCCTCCTGGGTCGTGAGACACGTTCGGTTGGCGGTGCGTCCTGCTCCCATTGTCGCGCGGGAGGCAAGACCGCCGCCCCCACCAGGGGTGTCTCCCCACCGACCCCACCTCCGAACCCAGCGCCCCGGGCCCGGACCCCCGGGCCCGGCGGAACTTTCGCGGACTCGCGCTAGGGCCGCCAGGAGACGCGGTGTTCGGCCAGGTGCGACAGGACCGCGTGGTTCGCCTCCCAGCCGTCCGGGAACTTCACCGTCACCCCCAGCTGCACCGGTTCCGTCGACGGATGCTCGTCCAGCAGCTCCGCAACCCCCGCCCGGCACACCACCACGCACGCGTGCCGGTGCCGCGACGCCAGCACGCACAGCCGGCCGGTCTCCAGATGGAACGCGGTCGCGTCCGGGCGGCCGGACAGCGGGTGCAGCACCACCGTCAGATCGAACTCACGTCCTTGGAGGCGGTTCGCGGTATCGACGGTGACGCCCGACACTCCGAGCCCCGCCAGCGCCGCCCGCACGGCCGCCGCCTGGTCGCGGTGCGCGGTGCCGACCGCGATCCGGTCGGCGGTCAGCGGCACCGGCTCGTCGGCGCGCTCGCTGACCGCCGCGCCGCCCCGGTCCAGCGTCCGCCGGACCACCTGGGCCACGGCCGCCACCGCCTCCGGGTCGGTGCGCGGCGTACGGCGGGCCGGAAGCTCCAGCAGCCCCCACCCGGAGACGGCGGCCTCGTCCAGCACCCGGTCAGGCCCCGAACCGTCCGAGGGCACCCCGAAGCTCAGCCGCCGGTCGCCGTGGTCCGTACCGCTGCGGAAGGGCGTGTACGGATAGAACGCGTCCGAGACCAGCGGCGCGGCCGACGCGGGCAGCCGCCAGGACACCGGCAGCCGGTGCTGCGGAAGCCGCGGATTGTGGGCCAGGAGCGTGGTCACCGCGCTGGCCGACGGGTCGTACGAGAGCCCCGCCCACTGATCGGCGCCCACCACGCTGAACGGGTCGAGCTGCCCGGGGTCGCCGACGAACAGCGCCCGCTCGAAGAGCCCCGCGACAGCCAGCAGCGCGTCCGAGCGCATCTGGTACGCCTCGTCCACGATCGCGTGGCTCCACGGCTCGACGTTCTTCACATGCCCCCACTTGGCGGCCGTGGAGACCACGATGCCCAGCCCCGCCAGATCCGCGACCTTCGCCGAGCAGCGCACCGCCGGATGCTCGTCGAGCACCGGGTCGTACGGATGCGGATCGCTGCTGTGCAGACGGCCGACCGGAAGGTCCGGGTCCGCCGTGGCGAGCCGGTCCACCAGATCGTCCACCTGCGCGTTGGTCTGCGCGACGACCATCAGCGGCCGCCCGGCGGCGGCCAGCTCCCGGGCCGCCCGGACGACCAGCGTCGACTTGCCCGCGCCGGGCGGGGAGTCCACGACGACACCTCGGTGGGCGCCGTGCAGGGTGTCGTGCAGGATCGCGTCGGTCGCGCGCGCGGCCGCGGCCGACGGGTCGAACGGCTCGCCCCTCCCCGCACGGGCCGCCCGGTCCGTGGCGATCACAGATAATCCTCCTCGGTCACGGGGTCGGGAGCCTGCTCAGGGGCGGCGGCGTCCGGCGGGCCGCCGTGGGTCCACGGGGTGCTCTCGGGGTCGGGCAGCTCCGGACCGCCGCGCGGGGCGTGCTCGAACAGCGTCCAGCACACCCGGTCGCCCGGCTCGGGCACCGAACCCGGCTCCGGCTCCTTGCCCCGGCCCATCCCCCCGGTCAGCCGGACCACGAACGCGGCGGGCGTGCCCCCGGGGCCCTCGGAGGGCTCCTCGGCGGGCTCGGCGTCCCCGGCGAACTCCCCGGTCTGCGTCCGGCCGTCGTCCATCACCCGGTACAGCTTGATCCGCTCGGCCAGGTGCGGACGGTCCTCGGTGCGCACCGTGACCAGCGGCCGCGGGCGTGGCACCTTCGCCTCCGACCAGGCCATCTCCACCTCGGTGACCTCGCCCGCGAACGCCTCCCCGGACAGCCGCCGCCCGGCCATGACCAGCGGATCGTCCAGCGCCTCGTGCGCGTCCAGCTGGGCCTGCGCGGTCTCGCGCGCGGCGAGCTTCTGCGCCGCCGTCACCGCGTCGTCCCGTTTCGGCTGGGGCGGCTCACCGGCCCGGACGCGGTCCCGGTGGCCGGTGTACGACCAGCGGTCGCGCTTCCAGCGGTCCGCCACCCGCGCGCCCTCCGGCAGCTCACGCAAGCGATCCACACCCCGCCACAACGCGTCCCAGGTGGGCGTCAGCTGGGACGCGATCAGCTCGCGCAGCTCCGCCTCGGCCGCCCGCAGCCGCGCCTCGCCCCCGGCCACGCCGCCCGTCACCTCGGAGCGCGCCGCGTCGTACCGGGACATCGCCGGGGCCAGCAGCTTGTTGTCGAAGGCCGGGTCGGTGGCGGGGCCCGCGGGCGGGTACAGCAGCTGCCCGTCCCCGTCCCGCGCAGACTCGGTGTGCAGCGCCGCCGCCGCGCCCGGGACGCCCTCCGGCGGGTCGATCCAGGCCAGCAGCGAGCCCAGGTGCTGGTCCTCCAGATTGCTCTGCCCGGTCGCCCAGTGCCGCCCCAGCAGCTCGGTCAGCGACAGCAGCAGCGAGGAGCCGGGCACCCGGGACCGCTCCCCGTAGTGCGTCAGCCACCGGCCGAGCAGCGGTACGCGCGCGGGCGCCGGGAACGGCGTCTCCGGGTCCTGCTCGGCGGTGCGCCGGAACCGCATCGACCGGCCCAGCAGCCGCACGAACGCCACGCCCGCGGCGCTGGGCACCAGCAGCTGCGGCGCGTCCGCGCACAGCTCGACCTGGACCGGCACCTTCTTCCCGGTCTCCGGGTCGGTCTCCTTGCGCTCCTCCAGCTCGACGTCGTCCGCGTACCCGTCCAGGTACGGAAGCATCTCCTCCGCCAGCTCGGCGAGGAACGCGAACCGCAGATCACGGTTGCGCGGCTGTGCCACGATCAGCAGCCGCGGCGCGTCCCGGTCGGTGCCCACCAGCGCGCCGAGCGGCGCGCCCGTCTCGCCCGCGGTGGTCAGCGGTACGAACGCCAGCGGCCGATGGGAGAGATGCCGGTGCCGCACCGTGGTCAGCGGCCGCGCCCGGCCCTTCCGGACGGCCTCCATCCGGGCCAGCGTGGTGATCAGCGACATACCCCCTCCGCAGGCCGCGCGGCGGTGGCCAGGGCCTCGGCGCGCAGGGCCGCCGCGCGCCGCAGGGTGTCCACGGCCGGGTCGCCGGTGGGCTCCGGACCGCCGGATTCCAGGGCGGCCGCGAGCACGGCCTCCACCGTGGTCAGCCCGCCCAGGTCACCCCGTACGCCGCGCCCCAGCGACTCGACGGCGCCCGCCGCCCGGGCCCGCTCCCGGCAGTGGAGGGACAGCTCACAGGTGGACAGGCACTCCGGCGCGTACGCCGCGTCGACCGACTCGACCGCGGCGGTCAGCTCCCCGACGGGCCGGGTCGCGGTCTGGCCGTCCTCGGTGAGCCGCAGGTCGAAGGTGGTGCCTTCGGGGAGGGCGGCGGCGATCTCCTCGATCCGGGTGAGACGGCCCAGCTGCCGCCGGGTCACGGCGAGCTGCTTGCGCACATCCACGAGTTCGGCGGTCGGCAGGTTGGAGAAGTCCTTGGGGCAGACGAGCAGCACCTGATGCCGCACCCGGGCCCGCACGCCCTCCTGCTTGCCCTCCGGGCCCTCGGTGACCTCCCCGAGGTGGGCCGCGATCCGCTCCAGGGCCAGGGCGTAGACGGCCGACTGCCGGGCCGCCGCGCCGACCTTGGCCGGGTCGGCCGCGCCGTCCACCATGGGGAAGGACTTGATCTCGACGACCGTCCAGGAGCCGTCGGGGTGCACCACGACCGCGTCCGGCTCCAGGAAGGCGGGGGAGCCCGCGACGTCCAGGCTCACCATCGGATGGTCGAGCAGCGCCCACCGCCCCGCCGAGGTGGCCTCCCGCAGCGCCAGCGCCGTACGGGCCGTACGCCCCTGGGGACCGGCCGCGGTCAGCTCGGGGGTCGCGGTGGTGTCCGGATCGGGCGCGGCCGAACCGTCGGCCAGCCGCTCGTGCAGCAGCCGCGTGAGCAGCGCGCCGCGGTCGGCCTTGACGTGGGCCTCGAAGGTATTGCCGCGCTGATGGGCGAACTGGGACTGGCCGAAGGGCGCGGGCGCTCCGAGCGCCCGCGCGAGCGCCCCCTTGTCGACCCCGGCGCCGTCCAGCAGCGCGCGGCGGCGGCAGCCGGGGTTGGCCGCCAGCGCGGCCAGCGCGCGGGCGTCCATCGGGTGCGGAACGGCGGAGGGGCCGCGCAGCTCAGCGAGCTGGTGCCGCAGCGCCGTCGCCCGCACCGGCTCCCCGGCCGTGGCCGGCACCGGCACCGGCACCGGCTTGCCGTCCGCCGCCGTCGCCGCCACCCGTACGTTGCGTGTCCGCGCCCCTGCCCTGCTGTCGGGGGATCCGTTCCCGTTCCCGTTCACGGGCCGAAGTCTCGCACTTGTCACTGACATTCGCGGCAGCGCCGGGGATTCCGGCGGCGGTTCCGGTAGCGGTTCCGGCAGCGGCCGCGCCCGTGGCAGCTTCGGTGGGGGCGTCGGCGGTCCGGGTCGCGACGGCGGCGCGGGCCGGGCGGAAGCGGTTGCGGACGGCGTCCGCGAGCCGCAGCGCGGGCCGGGTCAGCAGCGCCCCGGCCCCGACGGCGGCGGCACCCGCGGCCGCGTCGAGGAAGTAGTGGTTCGCGGTGCCCATCACCACGAGGGTGATGACCAGCGGATAGACCACGGCGACGATCTTCGACCACACCGAGCGCCCCTGCCACCACAGCGCTATCCCGCACCACAGCGCCCAGCCCACATGGAGGCTCGGCATCGCCGCGTACTGGTTGGTGAGCCCGCCCATGCCACGTGGCGCGGACGCGTCACCGCCCCACCAGCCGTAGGCGCTGTATTGAGCCATCGTGTCGACGAAGCCCTGGCTCGCCTCCAGCAGCCGCGGCGGGCACGTCGGCACCACGACGAACCCGACCAGGCCGATCATCGTGGTGACCAGCAGCCAGGTGCGGGCGAAGCGGTAGTCCGAGTTCCGGCCGCGCCTCCACAGCCACACCAGGACCGCCGGGGTGGCCGCGTAGTGCAGTGACGCGTACAGGAAGTCGGCCGGTATGCCTATCCAGGCGTGCTTGGTGAACAGGTCGTTGAGCGGCGACTCGAAATCGATGTTGAGCTGCCGTTCGAAACGGAGGATTCCCAGGCCGTGGTCGACGGCGGTGGACACATCGCCTTGGCCCAGCAGCCGACCGCCCGCGTAGGCGAGGTACACCACCGCGATCAGCGGCAGCTCGGTCCACCAACGGGCCCGACTGCCCAGTGTCGCTCCGTCACGGGGCGCGGTTTGGGGCATCCGGACGCTCTCCCAGTCAAAAGTCAGGCGGCCACAACATGGCGCGCGGTCAACCGTACGGTGTCGTCGAGGCGGCCCCCGCACCGCCCCCGGGGACCCACGGTTGATAACCGCGCGAGCAGGAAGACGTCAGGAGTCCCCCCAAGGTTGCCTCTCGATCACGTGCGCGATGATGGATGGACAACGAACGGACAGAGATCCGTTCCCCAGAGCGCGTAGAGCGCAGGTATTCCGCGGGCGGTCGCGTGGCATGGCGCACGGGGCGCGCGGCAGGCACGTCATCCGGTGAAAGGCGACCCCATGGCACCACGCATCCTCCTGGCCCGGCACGGACAGACGCAGTGGTCGCTCCTGGGCAAGCACACCGGCCGTACGGACATCCCGCTGCTGGACGAGGGGCGGCGCGGCGCCAAGCTGCTCGGCGAGCGGCTCCACCAGACCCCCTGGGCGGGCCTGCCCGACGCCGAGGTGCGCACCAGTCCGCTCGTTCGCGCCCAGGAGACCTGCGACCTGGCGGGCTTCGGCGACCGGGCGCAGGCCTGGGACGCCCTGCTGGAGTGGGACTACGGCGCCTACGAGGGGATGACCCCGGCCGAGATCAAGGCGGTCCGCCCCGGCTGGCTGATCTGGCGCGACGGCGTCCCAGAGGGCGAGTCGCTCGCCGCGATCACGGCCCGGGCGGACGCGGTGGTGGAGTGGGCGCGCTCCGCCGACCGGGATGTGCTGGTCTTCGCGCACGGCCACATCCTGCGCACCCTGGGGGCCCGCTGGCTCGGCTACGACGTCTCCTTCGCGGCCCGGATACGCCTCGACCCCACGTCCCTGTCGATCCTGGGGTGGGCGTACGGCGAACCGGCCATCGAGCGCTGGAACGACACCGGGCACCTGGGCTGACCTCCCGCCGCCGCGATCGCGCGGTCAGACCGGGCTTTCGCGGTGGGCCTGCTGGTAGCGGGCGAGGAAGTCCGCGACCGACGCGTTGCGGCCGTGCGGGCGCAGCAGCCGGGCGGTGTCCTCCAGCATGCGGCGGATCCGGGAGGACGTGACCTGGTTCAGCAGGCCCAGGGCGCGGCCCGCCGCGGCGGCGGCCGCCTCCGGCTCGCCGTCCGCCACCAGGTCGTTCGCCAGCTCCGTGGTGAACAGGGCGATGTTGCGGGTGAAATGGGGCTTCTGGAGGGAGACCGCGCGGCGCGCGTGCTCCGCCGCGCGCCCCCAGTCGCCCAGTGCCGACCAGCACTGCGCCTCCAGGCCCTCCAGTTCGGCCTCGCCGAAGAAGGTCATCCACTCCGGGTCGTCGTCGCAGGGGCCCCGGCCGAAGAGCGACTGGGCGCGCAGCAGGGCCCGTTCGCAGCCGCCGCGGTCGGCCAGCCAGGCCCGGCCGCCCGCCTCGCGCAGCGCGATGAGCGACAGCAGCCGGGGCGAGGCCAGCCGCCGTGCGGCCCGCTGCGCGGCCTGGGCGGCGCGTACGGCCTCGCGCGGGCGGCCCGCGTCGCGGGCCAGGAAGGCGGTGTTGCAGAACGCGTGGGCCTCAAGGGCGGGATCGCCCGTGACGCGCGCGGTGGCCAGCGCCTCCGCGTAGTGCGAGCGGGCGTCGGTGAGCCGTCCGGAGTCATGGGCGAGCCAGCCCACCGAGATGGCCAGCTCGCCCGCGCCCGCGTACAGCCGCTCCACCACGGAGCGGCCGTAGCCGCCCGCGTCGAGCAGCGCGTACGCGGCGCTCAGCGGGCGCGCGGTGTGCACGTAGAGGCTGTCCGCGCCGTGCCGGTCGTCCAGCAGCCGGATGCGGCGCACGGCCTCCTCGACGGCGGCCGCCTCGGCCTGTCCGGCCCGCCGGGAGGTCCGCACGGCCTCGGCGGCGGCCACCGCCCCGCCCGCCATGAACGCACGCCGTAGCAGTTCGCTCTCCTCGAAGATGTCGATGTCGGCCGGGGCGCGGGGCTCCGGCTCCGGGCGGGGTGCCGGAACGGCGGCCGGCCCGACCGGGCGGCCCCGGACCGCCTCGCGCGGGGTGAATCCGAGGTCGGTGAGGGCGCGGCCGGGGAACATGTGGCGGAACACGCGCTCGTACGCGTAGTTGGGGCAGCGGATCGCCCCTGACTCGACGCGGCCGATATAGCGCGCGTCGCAGGAGACCTGTTCGCCGATCTCGCGGGCCGCGCGCCGTACGGACGCCGCGAACTCGGCCGGTGAGAGCTGCCCGCGTAACAGCCGGAACGCGGTGTTAGGGCGGGATGACGAGGCTGGTGGGGCTGGCGAGGATTCCGGAAGCGGCCTCATGGTGACCCTCCCTACGGTGCTGCCGTGTCGGCGGGGGAGAACCGTACCGGTTACGACGTTCCGGACATTTGGATATTCCCGGCAATAAAGACAAGTCGCCCTCGATCTGCCATGAACTGCCATCCTTTACGGCGGCATTCGGCCGTAGCCGTTGACACTGCCGAGCGTTGAACCCTGAGCAACCCGATGAAGAGGGAGGCCGGAGTGGATATCAGCCGCTCGCGGACGACTGCCCAACATCACCCGCGCCAGGAGTGTGATCTGGTCACCGTGCCCGCCCGCCAGGGGCTGGAGGCGGTGGACATCCTGCGCCGCGGCTGCGACGGCCTCGGCCCCGTGATGCACGACAACGCCTGCGACACCCTCGGCTTCCTGGTGCCGCCCGGCACCGCGGACGGCTGGGACATGCCGGGCAGCGCCTGCACCGAGACGGCCGGGCGCGGCATGCGCATAAACGACGGCGGCGCCGTGGGGCAGGGCGCCACCCACTGGCTGGTGCCACCGGACGCCGCGTACACCGGCGCCACCGACCCCGCCGAGCTGCGGGCCGCGCTCGGTGAGGCGGCCCGCACGATCGAGGCCGTCGACCGCTGTCAGTAGCCCTGTGACCAGCCCCGATGCCGGGCGGTGGACCGGCTGTCGGTGGCCCGGCCCATACTGGGGCGCATGGCGAAAGGCACGAAGAAGCGAGCGGCGGAGCGCGGGCGCGCGGCGGGCCGGGGGCGCACCCCCGAGCCGGTCACCGCACCCGTCGACGGGGGCCTCGCCGAGCTGGTGCCGGACCGCGACCGCCCGCGCGGCTGGACGCTGCTGCTGGACGGCAAACCGCAGTCCCATGTGGACCTCGACGACCCCGCGTACCTCGACTTCGAGTACCAGCGGCGGCTCGGCCACGCCGCCGATCTCGCCGCCCCGCCGGGGCGCCCGCTGCACGCCGTCCATCTGGGCGGCGGCGCCTTCACGCTGGCCCGCTACATCGCGGCGACCCGCCCCCGCTCCACCCAGCAGATCGTCGAGATCGATGCCCCGCTCGTCCAGTTCGTACGGCGCGAGCTGCCGCTCGGCCCCGGCGACCGGATACGGGTGCGGGGCGCCGACGCCCGGGCCGGGCTCGCCAAGGTGCCCGAGGGCTGGGCCGATCTGATCATCGCGGACGTCTTCAGCGGGGCCCGCACCCCCGCGCACCTGACCAGCCAGGAGTTCCTGGCCGAGGTCCGCCGGGCGCTGCGCCCCGGCGGCCTCTACGCGGCGAACCTCGCCGACGGCCCGCCGCTGGCCCATCTGCGCGCCCAGATCGCCACCGCCCGCGCCGCGTTCGCCGAGGTGTGCCTGACCGCCGACCCGGCCGTGCTGCGCGGCCGCCGCTTCGGCAACGCCGTCCTGCTGGCCGCCGACCACGAGCTGCCGGTGGCCGAGCTGACCCGCCGCGCCGCCGTGGACCCGCACCCCGCCCGGGTCGAACACGGCCGCGCGCTCGCGGACTTCACCGGCGGCGCGGCCCCGGTCACCGACGCGACGGCCACCCGGTCCCCGGCGCCCCCGGCCGCCGTCTTCGACTAAATCTGTCGCATTCCACAGATCCGGTCGTATGTTCCCCATCCGCTCGCTAGCGTGCCCCCCGTAGTCCACCTAACTCCGTACGCAGGGCAGGCAGATGATGAGCCGCAGGTACCGCCGTCGCCGCACCGTGGGCCGGGGCACGATGGCGATCGGCGCGACCGCCGTCGTCCTCGTGGCGGGCGGGGCGGCGTTCGCGCTGAGCGGCGCGGTCGGTGGCGGCGAGTCGGTGAACGAGGCGCCGGACCTGGGCGCGGGTACGGGACCGGGTACGGGACCCGGGACCGCGCCGGGCGGGACCCCCAGCACGACGCCGGGCACGACACCGGGCACGACGCCGGGGCAGCAGGGCAACGGGGAGGGGGTGGCGGCCGCCGCGCCCTTCGCGCCGTACATCGACACCTCGCTCCACGTCCCTTACGACATGGTCGGCACCGCGAAGAAGACCGGCGTCAAGGAGTTCACGCTCGGCTTCGTCTCCCCCGGCGGCGGCTGCACCCCCGAGTGGGGCGGCAGAACCGCGCTCGGCGGCGACAAGGTGGCCCGGCAGACGAAGGCGCTGCGCGCGGAAGGCGGCGACATACGGGTCTCCTTCGGCGGCCAGTCCGGGAACGAACTGGCCCTGGCCTGCTCCTCGGTGGACGACCTGGCCGAGGCCTACGGCGAGGTCGTGGACCGGTTCAAGCTCACCAAGATGGACTTCGACATCGAGGGCAAGGCGCTGAAGAACGCCGCGGCCAACACCCGCCGGGCGCAGGCCATCGCCGCGCTGCAGAAGGAGAACCCCGGCCTGGACGTCTCCTTCACCCTGCCCGTGATGCCCACCGGCCTCACCCGGGACGGCGCCGAGCTGGTCGCCGACGCCGAGAAGAACGGGGTGAAGATCTCCGCCGTCAACATCATGGCGATGGACTACGGCACCTTCTACGACGGCGACATGGGCCAGTACGCGATCGACGCGGCCACCGCGACCCAGAAGCAGCTGAAGCGCGCGCTGAGGCTGAGCGACGAGGCGGCGTGGAAGGCCGTCGGTGTCACCCCGATGATCGGCGTCAACGACGTCAAGGTCGAGATATTCACGGTCGAGGACGCCACCCAGCTGGTGCGGTTCGCCCGGACCAAGGGGCTGGGCAAGCTGTCCATGTGGTCCGCGACCCGCGACAAGCAGTGCGCGGGCGGCGCCCAGAAGTCGGCGTCGGCGATCTGCAGCTCGGTCGAGCAGGACGCGCTGGCGTTCACCAAGGCGCTGGGCGGCTACGAGGGCTGACCGCACAGCCCCTCGGCTAGTGGTGGGGGGTCTCCTGCTGCTCCCGGTACTCCTCGGCCGTCGGCTTGGCGATCTGGCCGCCGTCGCCGAAGTAGAAGCGGGACAGCCGCGCCCGCAGACGCACCGAGCGGGACAGTTTCCGTTCGACCCCGGCGCCGTCCACGGCCGGTGGCAGCTCCAGGGGCTCGTACTGCTCGTAGGCCGTCAGCGTGTACCGCTCGCCCGGTGACAGCGGCTCGTGCACCTCGATGTACTCGCCGTGCGGCAGCCGCTGGATGATGCCGGTCTCGCGGCCGTGCAGCACCATGTCGCGGTCGCGCCGCTGCAGCCCGAGGCAGATCCGCCGGGTGATGGCGAACACCACGAGCGGCACCACGAAGAAGCCGATCCGCCCCGCCCAGGTGATCGCGTTGATCGACAGATGGAAGTGGGTCGCGAAGAGGTCGTTGCCGCCGCCGATCAGCAGGACCGTGTAGAGGGAGATCCAGGCGGCGCCGAAGGCGGTGCGGGTGGGGGCGTTGCGCGGGCGCTGGTTCAGATGGTGTTCGCGCTTGTCGCCGGTGATCCACGCTTCGAGGAACGGATAGAGCCAGATGGCGAGCAGCACCATCGGGAAGACCACCAGGGGGATGAAGACACCGAGGACCAGGGTGTGGCCCCACAGATTGATCTCCCAGCCCGGCATCAGCCGGATCAGCCCCTCGGAATAGCCCATGTACCAGTCGGGCTGGGCGTCGGTGGAGACCTGGTCGGGCCGGTAGGGGCCGTACGCCCAGATCGGATTGATCTGGGCGATGCCCGCCATCAGGGTGGTGATGCCGAAGACGAGGAAGAAGAACCCGCCGGATTTGGCGACATAGACCGGCCACAGCGGGGGACCCACGATATTCATGTTCTTCTTGCCGGGCCCGGGCCCATGGGTGTGCTTGTGATAGACGAGCAGGATCATATGGAGGGCCAGCAGGCCGAGCATGATACCGGGAATGAGCAGCACATGGAGGGTGAAGAGCCGGGGGATGACGATCGTCCCGGGGAACTGTCCGCCGAAGAAGAAGAACGACAGATACGTGCCGACGATCGGCACCGACAGGATCGCGCCCTCCATGAAGCGCAGCCCGGTGCCGGAGAGCAGGTCGTCGGGGAGCGAATAGCCCATGAAGCCGTCGAACATGCCGAGAATGAGCAGTCCGGCGCCGGAGAGCCAGTTGATTTCGCGTGGCTTGCGGAAGACGCCGTTGAAGAACGTCCGCATCATATGGGCGATCATGCTCGCGATGAAGAGCACGGCCGCCCAGTGGTGGATCTGCCGCATGAGCAGGCCGCCGCGCACGTCGAAGCTGATGTCCATGGTGGACTCGAACGCCTGGGACATGTGGATGCCGTTGAGCGGCTCGTAGCGGCCGTGATAGACGACCTCGTTCATGGCGGGCTCGAAGAACAAGGTCAGGTAGACGCCCGTCAGGATGATGATGACGAACGTGTACAGGGCGATCTCGCCGATCAGGAAGGACCAGTGGTCGGGGAAGACCTTCCGCAGATTGGCCTTGGCCATCGAGAAGAGGCCGACTCGCCCGTCGAACCACCCGGCGAGTGCCTCGCCCTTTGCTTTGCTCATATCTCATGCATTTACCAGCACCGTCCGCCCACCGCTCTGTCGGCCGGGCGTGTGGCCCATGCCGTAATCCATTCGGAGGAGGAAAGTGCGGCTCCGCCCACCCCCCACAGGCTGGGCGGAGCCGCGGTCTTTTCCCGCGGCCCGGATTACGCGTCCGGCAGCTCCCCGGTGCGCGCGACCTCCGCGTACCAGCGGGCGCTGGACTTCGGGACGCGGGCCTGGGTGGGGTAGTCGATGTAGACCGCGCCGAAGCGCTTGCTGTAGCCGTACGCCCATTCGAAGTTGTCCATCAGCGACCACAGGAAGTAGCCGCGCAGATCGGCGCCGTCCGCGATGGCCCGGTGGGCGGTGGCCAGATGGGCGCGTACGTAGGCGATCCGCTCCGGGTCGTGGACGTGGCCGTCCGCGTCCGGCTTGTCGTCGTACGCGGCGCCGTTCTCGGTGATGTAGAGCGGCACGCCCGGCGCCTCCCGGGTGTAGCGCATCAGCAGGTCGTACAGCCCGGTCGGGTCGACGGTCCAGCCCATCTCGGTGCGCTCGCCCGGCGTCTGGTGGAAGGCGACCCGCTCGGAGCCCGGCCAGGGGGAGTGGGCGCTGGCCCCGTGGCCGTCGTGCCGGGCGGCCCGGCCCCCGTTGTCGGTGGCGGCTGATACCAATGAGGGCGTGTAGTAGTTGATGCCGAGCGCGTCGAGGGGGTGCTTGATGACGGCCAGGTCGCCATCGCGGACGAAGGACCAGTCGGTGATAGCCGTCGTGTCCTCGATGAGGTCGTTCGGATACGCGCCGCGCAGCAGCGGCCCGCTGAACACCCGGTTGGCCAGCGCGTCGATACGGCGCTGAGCGTCCAGGTCGGCCGGGTCCTGGGTGAGCGGGCGGACCACCGCCGGGTTGAGGCTGATGGCGATCTGGGCGCGGGCCGGGAGGGCGGCCCGCAGCGCCTGGGCGCCGAGGCCATGGGCCAGGTTCAGGTGGTGGGCGGCGCGCAGCGGGGCGAGCCGCTCGGTGCGGCCCGGGGCGTGCACCCCGGAGCCGTAGCCGAGGAAGGCGCTGCACCACGGCTCGTTGAGGGTCGTCCAGTACTCGACGCGGTCGCCCAGCGCCTCCGCGACGATCCCGGCGTACTCGGCGAACCGCTCGGCCGTCTCGCGTTCCGGCCAGCCGCCCGTGTTCTCCAGCTCTTGGGGGAGGTCCCAGTGGTAGAGGGTCAGGACCGGCTGGATTCCGGCGGACAGCAGCTCGTCCACCAGCCCGCGGTAGAAGTCCAGCCCGCGCTGGACGGCGGGCCCGCGGCCGGTGGGCTGGACGCGTGACCAGGAGACCGAGAAGCGGTAGGCCGCGAGGTTGAGGTCGGCCATGAGCCGGATGTCCTCGCGGAAGCGGTGGTAGTGGTCGACCGCGACATCGCCGGTGTCGCCGCCGAGCACCTTGCCGGGGGTGTGGCTGAAGGTGTCCCAGATGGACGGGGTGCGGCCGTCCTCCTGCGCGGCGCCCTCGATCTGATAGGAGGCGGCGGCCGCGCCCCACAGGAATCCGGGCGGGAAGGAAAGACTCATGGAAGCGCTCCCATTCGAGGTCGTGATGTGGGGAGGGACGGGGGAGAGGGAGGTGAGGGCGGTGCGGGCGGCGCGGACGAAGGGCTCAGCCCTTGACCGCGCCCTGCATGATGCCTCCCACGATCTGCTTGCCGAAGAGCACGAAAGCGATCAGCAGCGGCAGGGTGCCGAGCAGCGCTCCCGCCATGATCACCGACTGGTCGGGGACATAGCCGCGGCCCAGTCCGTTCAGCGCGACCTGGACGGTGGGGTTGCCCGTCTGGGTGAGCGCGATGATCGGCCAGAAGAAGTCGTTCCACGCCTGGACGAAGGTGAGCATCCCCAGCACGGCCATGGCCGGGCGGGCCGCCGGGAAGACCACGTGCCAGATGACGCGCAGGCTGCTGGCGCCGTCCATCCGGGCAGCCTCGATCAGCTCCGTCGGCAGCGCCTGGCTGAGGTACTGCCGCATGAAGAACACCCCGAAGGCGGTTACCAGCGTCGGCAGGATGACGGCCTGGAGCTGGTCGGTCCACTCCAGCTTCGCGACCACCATGTACAGCGGCACGACGCTGAGCTGGGGCGGCACCATCATCGTCCCGATGGTGAGCATCAGCAGCAGGTTCTTGAAGCGGAAGCGCAGCTTGGCGAAGGCGAAGCCCGCGATGGTCGAGAACAGCACGGTGCCGGTCGCGATGGTCCCGGCCACCACGGTCGTGTTCAGCAGCGCCTCGCCCATATTGGCGTCGTTCCACGCCACATCGAGGTTGTGGAACAGGTTCCCGCCGAACCAGAACGGCGGCGGGGTCTCGGCGAGCCGGGTGTTGGTGCGGGACGCGGCGATGGCGGTCCACACCAGCGGGAAGAGCGAGCCCAGGGTGAACAGGGTCAGCACGGCGTAGGTGATCTTCCCGCCGTGCAGCTGCTTGCCCGCGCGGTTACGGCCCTTCCGCCCGGCCGGGGGCGGTGCGGGCGGTGCGGTGGCCGGTCGGGAAGACACGGTGGCGGTCATGGTGGTCCCTCGTCTCCCTCACTGGCTCTTCCGCAGCCGTCGCTGCACCAGCCAGTTGGCCGCGGCGATCAGCAGCAGGATCAGGAACATGGCCCAGGCGATGGCCGAGGCCCGGCCCAGGTGCTGGTTCACCCAGCCCTGCTCGTACAGGTAAAGACCCAGCGTCTGGAACTGGTGGTCGCCCCCGCCGGTCGCGCCCGCGCTGCCGTTGAACAGCAGCGGCTCGCCGAAGAGCTGGGTCGCCCCGATCGTGGACACCACGATGGTGAACAGGATGGTGGGCCGCAGCGAGGGGATCGTGACGTGGAGGAACTGCTGCCAGCGCGAGGCCCCGTCGAGCGACGCCGACTCGTACAGATCGTGCGGCACCGCCTGCATGGCGGCCAGGTAGATCAGCGCGTTGTAGCCGGTCCAGCGCCAGATGACGATCGTGGAGACGGCGAATTGCGAGGACCAGGTGCCGTTCTGCCAGTCGATCCCGTCGACGCCGATCAGGCCAAGCGCCCAGTTGATCATTCCGTAGTCGCGCCCGAAGAGCAGCACGAACACGAGCGTGGCGGCGGCGACGGAGGTGGCGTACGGGGTGAGCATGGCGACCCGGAAGAACATCGAGCCGCGCAGCTTGTAGTTGAGCAGATGCGCCAGCCCGAGCGCCATGATCAGCTGCGGCACGGTGGAGATCAGCCCGATGGTGAACGTGTTCTGGAGCGCGTTCCAGAAGAACTCGTCCTCCCACAGCCGGGAGAAGTTCCGCATCCCGACCCACTCCATATGGGTGGGGTCGGTCAGCTCCACCCGGTGCAGCGCGGACCAGCCCGTGTAGACCAGCGGGAAGAGCCCGAACGCGGCGAAGAAGACGAAGAACGGGGCGACGAAGGCGTACGGGCTCCACTTCACGTCCCAGTGGTGGCGGCGGGAGCGCCACGCGCGCCGCCGCCGCTCCCGGGGATCGAGGGGCGCCACCGGAGTGGCGCGGCGCGGGGCCGCGCCCCCCTGCCCTGCGGGGGGCGCGGCAGTACCGGAGGTGGTGGGCATTCCGGTCACTGGTCCAGCGCGTTGTCGATCGTCTTGGTCGCGGCCTTCCAGCCCGCCTCGGGCGACCTGCCCTGCTGGTCGACCTGGAGGAGGCCGATGTCCACGAGGTTCTGGTTGATGATCTGGTCCTTCGCGCCCAGCACCTGGACCGGGATGCCCTTGGCGGCCTCGGTGAAGATGGAGCCGATCGGCGCGTTCGCGAAGTAGGGGTGCTTGGCGTCCTTCACGTCCGGCAGGGAGTACGACGCCTGGGAGCTGGGCCAGCTGCCGCGCTCCTTGAACAGCTTCGCCTGCTGTTCGGGTGCGGTCAGCCAGGCGACGAGCTTGGCCGCCTCTTCCTTGTTCTTGCCCGCCTGCGGCACGCCGAGGAAGGTGCCGCCCCAGTTGCCGGGCTTGGGCGCGGCGGCCACGTCCCACTGGTCCTTCGCCTTGTCCCCGGCCTTGCTCTGGATGTAGCCGAGCATCCACGGCGGGCAGGAGACGGTGGCGAACTGCCCGTTGGCGTAGCCCTGGTCCCAGCTCTTCTGGAACTGCTGGAGCTTGGCGGTCATCTTCCCGGTGGCCGCCTTGGTGGCCAGCTCCCAGGCGTCCTTCACCGCCGGGCTGTCCTTGTAGATGATCTTGCCGCTCTTGTTGTAGTAGCGCTCCGCGTTGCCCGCGACCGCCGCGTTGAAGACGCCGCCGGCCGAGTCGACGAAGGCCGTGCCGCTGGGGGCCTTCTTCATGTACTTCTCGCCCGCGTCCAGGTACTTGTTCCAGTCCCCGGCCCAGAGCTGGGAGACCTTCTCACGGTCGGTGGGCAGCCCGGCCTTCTGGAACAGGTCCTTGCGGTAGCAGATCGCCATCGGGCCGATGTCGGTGGCGAGGCCGACCGCCTTGCCGTCCTTCGTGATGCTCTGCTGCCATTTCCAGTCGAGCCAGTTCTCTTTCTTGACGCCCGCTGTCTTCGAAAGATCAACGAACTTGTCCGCCTGGGTCTGGACGACCTCGGCGATGTTGGCGACTTCGATGCCCTGGACATCGGCCAGACCGCTGCCCGTGCTCAGGTGGTTGAGCAGCTGCGGGTAGTAGTTCTCGTTGCGCTCGATGACCGTCTGCTCGATCGTGATGTCCTTGTGGAGCTTCATGTACTCGTCGTAGAGACCGGCTTCCTTGAAGCCCATGGTGCCGAAGAGACCCATGATGATCTTGGTCTTTCCGCCACCACCGCCCCCGCCGCCCCCGCCTGACTTGGTGTCGCTGTCGCCGTCGTCGGCACAGCCGCTGAGCAGTCCGGCCCCTAACGCGGCGATGGCCGCGAGGGCCACCGCTCTGCTGCGGTACGTACCAGTGATCCTGCGCATTCCGTCCTCCTAGCGCCCTGACGTACCGCTCCCGGCCAAAAAGGGGGAATCCATGGGACTTTGAGATGCATCGGCACGGGCGGGCAGCGTGCGGGTTGTGTATGACTCAGGTACTGTGGGAGCGCTCCCAGGTTGATGTGTTGAAGGGTTGCGGCTCCCCGCTGGGGTGTCAAGGGACAGAGCGGAACAACTTCCGGAAACCGCACTGCTGTTGAATGTCCACCGCAGCCGCCCATGTGGGTGGATCTGCTGGGTACGGAGGCTGGAGGCGCGAGATGGCAGGAACCCGGCGGCGGCATGGTGCGGGGCGCGGCAGGCCCACCCTTGAGGAGGTCGCGGCCCGCGCGGGCGTCGGCCGCGGCACCGTCTCCCGGGTGATCAACGGCTCGCCGAGGGTCAGCGACCGCACCCGTACGGCCGTCGAGCAGGCCGTCGCCGAACTCGGCTACGTGCCCAACCGGGTGGCCCGCGCGCTGGCCGCCAACCGGGCCGACGCCGTCGCGCTGGTCATACCCGAGCCGGAGACCCGGCTGTTCGCGGAGCCCTACTTCTCGGACATCATCCGCGGCGTCGGCGCCGAGCTGGCCGACACCGATCTGCAGCTGCTGCTGACCCTCATCCGCACCCCCAAGGAGCGCCAGCGCTTCGCCGAATACCTCTCCGCGCACCGGGTCGACGGCGTCCTGCTGGTGTCCGTCCACGCGGACGATCCGCTGCCCGACCTGCTGGAGCGCCTGGAGATGCCCGCGGTGCTCAGCGGGCGCCGCTCGGCGCACGAGTCGGTGCCGTACGTCGACTCGGACAACACCGGCGGCGCGCAGTCCGCCGTGGAGCACCTCATCGGGCGCGGCCGCACCACCGTCGCCACCATCACCGGGCCGCTGGACATGTACGTCGCCCAGTGCCGTCTGGACGGCTACCGCGCCGCGGTCCGGGCCGCGGGCCGGGAGCCGGAACCGGAGCTGGTGGCGTCCGCCGACTTCACCGAGGAGGGCGGCCGCCGGGCGATGCGCCAGCTGCTGGAGCTGCGGCCCCGCCTCGACGCGGTCTTCGCCGCCTCGGACGTGATGGCCGCGGGCGCCCGCCAGGTGCTGCGCGAGTCCGGGCGGCGGGTCCCGGAGGACGTCGCGCTGGTCGGCTTCGAGGACTCCGCGGTCGCCCGCCACATGGACCCGCCGCTGACCAGCGTCCGACAGGCGACCGAGGAGATGGGCCGGGCGATGGTGCGGGTGCTGCTGGAGGAGATCGAAGGCCCCTCGGAACGGCCCTCCAAGCGCCCCCAGGTGGTGCTGCCGACCCAGCTGGTGCGGCGCGAGTCGTCGTGAACGGGTAGGCCCCGCTCGCGTTCGTACGAACACGAGCGGGGCCTGTGGGAGGAGTTACAGCGCCGGGTAGGCGTTCCTCAGCAGCTGCTGGAACTGGGCCGAGAACCAGTGGCCCGACAGCGGCGCGTTCGCGAGCGAACCGGACATGTTGTAGCCGTTGCGCGCGTTGCCCGTGTACGTCGGGTCGCACATCCGGTCGAAGCCCTTGCCCTCGTCGTTCGGGATCTGCGAGCTGGAGCCGTCGGACTCGCCCGGGGGCTTCATCCACACGTACGCGTCGATCCCGGCGGCGGGCGATGCCTTGGGCCGCTCACCGAGCCCGGCCCCGGACTGGTTGCACCAGTTGCCGATGTGGATACGGCGGTCGTAGCGGCCGCCGTTGACGTACGTGTCGACGCTGGTCGTGGCGCCAGGGCCGGACGGGCGGGCCGCGCCGCCCCAGCCGTTGCGGGAGGTGTCGATGAGCGCGCCGACGTTCGACGGGAAGCCCACGTTCACCAGCTCCTGGCGGAAGCCCTGGGCGAACGACAGCTCGTCGACGTAGCGGTTCCAGTCCACCCACTTGGACTGGCGGACCGTGGTCCCGTTGACGTTGTCGTTGATGGTGAAGTTGTTTTCCTTCAGGGCGCTGTAGTTGGCGGTGTTGACGATGATGCCCGCCACCTTGTCGACCGTGCTGCCCTCGGCGGTCGCGGCCTGCTTGAGGACCTGGGCGGTGGCGTTGAAGTTGTCGTCCCAGCCGATCCAGCCGTGGTGTCCGGCGTCGATGTAGTTGTAGACGTTGCCGATGGCGCCGAGCTTGTTGACCGCGTAGCCGACGCCCTTCACGTAGTTGCCGTTGGCCTTCATGGTGTCGCACTGCGGGGTGGCGGTCGGGCGGCCGCCGGTGTTGGTGACCAGGTTCGGCAGCGAGTCGATCTCGATGGTGGTGACGATCCGCAGATTGGAGTTGGCGTACTTCGACTCGCCCAGGATCGACGCGATCGGGTTGATGTACTGCGTCTTGTACTTGTCGATCTCCGTCGGGCCCAGCTCGCCGTTGGAGGCCAGCGCCGCGCAGTCGCGGCCGGGCAGGTTGTAGATGACGAGCTGGACGACGGTGGGGCTGCCGCCCGACTGCTGGAGCGCGGTGTCCAGGTGGGCGCGGAGGCCGCGGGCGCCGGAGGTGCCGTTGATCGCGGCGATGCGGTCCATCCAGACGCCGGTCGGCTGGTTGGAGATCCTGGAGCCGCCGGGCTCGGCGGCGGCCTTGGCGGACCAGTCCGGGTTCACGTACACCTTGGCGCCCGCGTACGGGTTGTCGACCTTCGCGGCGGCCTTGGCGGCCCCGTCGGCCTGCGCCGAGGCGGTGCCCGCGAGCGAGCCGACGGTCAGGGCGGTGGCGGCCAGCAGCGCGCCGCCCGCGAGCGCGGCCGCGCGGGTGCGGCTACGGGGCTTCTGGAACGGTGGGGGAGGTGAGGGAATGCGGCTCATGACAGTCCTTTCAGGTGATCGCGGAGTCCGATGCCGAAAGCGGTGGGGGTGCCGTTGAAATCGCTGATCAGAGAGGGGCCGGACGAGCAGTCCCAGGTGTTCCAGGTCCAGCCGAGATACGAGGCGCGCCGGGCGTCCAGCCAGGCCATGACGCGGTCGATGTAGCCGTGTGAGCAGGTGTTCTCGCCGATCTCTCCCGCCACGAACGGGACTTGGGCGATCACCGGGGCCAGCTGCTCGTTGAAGCAGCTCTCGCTGGAGCAGGTGTTGAAGTTGTACGTGTGCCAGGCGGCGGCGAGGTTGCCCGCCGGGTCGCTCGGCTTGTACGCCAGCCACTGGCGCATGTCGTTGGAGTACGCGAGGCCGCCGAGCAGGATCACGTTCCGGGCGCCGGTGGCCCGTACCGCGTTCACCAGGCTCTGCGTCCCGGCGACCGGGAAGTCGATGCCGGGGCAGCTGCCGCCGTCCCGCCAGCACTTCCACGCCGCCGTGAGGTCGGAGGTGGCGCGGTCCGGGAACGGCTCGTTGAAGAGGTCGAAGACCACGGCCTGGTCGCCCTTGAAGGTCTCCGCGACCGAGGACCAGAACGCCGGGGTGTACTGGGCGTTCGGCATCGGCTTCTGACAGGTGGCGTAGGCGGTGTCCGGGCACTTGTTGTCGCCGCCGGTGTACTTTCCGTGGCTCCAGTGGAGTTCGAGGATCGGCGTGATGCCGTGGGCCTCAAGACGGGTGACGTACTCCTTCACCGCGTTGATGTAGTTCGCTCCGCGATAGGCGGCGTTGATGTGCGACAGCCCGAGCCAGCACTCCTCGTTGAGCGGGACGCGGACCGCGTTCGCCTTCCACCCGGCGATGGCCTTCACGGACGCGTCGTCCATCGGCCCGTCGAAGATGCCCCGGCCCTGTACGCACATGAACTCGCCGCCCGAGCGGTTGACGCCCAGCAGCCGCCGGGTGGCCCCGTTCTCGTCCACGAACGCGTTGCCCGCGACGCGCAGCTTCGGCGGGGTGCCGCCCTGGCCCGGCGGGGGATCGGTCGGGTCCGTGGGATCCGTCGGGCCGGATCCGCCGTCGCACGCCACGCCGTTGAGCTTGAAGGCCGACGGCACCGGGTTGGACCCGGACCAGGAGGCGGTGAACCCGGCGCCGACGCTGCCGCCCGTCGCGATCTTCCCGTTCCAGGCGGCGTTGACCGCGGTCACCGTCGTCCCGGACTGCGACCAGGTGGCGTTCCACCCCTGGGTCACCTTCTGTCCGGCGGAGAAGTCGAAGGTGAGGGTCCAGCGGTCGAGCGCGGCTCCGTTGTTGGTGATCGTGACGTTGCCCTGGAAGCCGTCGCCCCACTGGCTGGCGGCGGTGTACGCCACGGTGCAGGCGGCCGCCGCCCGTGGTGCGACGGAGCTGCCGGACCGTGGTGCGACGGAGGTGCCGGACGCGGCGGCGGTGCCCGCGGTGCCCGCCAGGGTGAGCGACGCGGCGGCCGCCAAGGCGTAAAGGCGCGGTGGTGCTCGCATGGAGCGACTCCTCGGGTGCTCGCGCCGTCCCGTCGGCGCTGACTGCTGGAACCGCTCCCACTGGTTGAGCTGACCGTAGCGCCAGTGGCGTACATGTCAACAGACTCGTTCAGAGATTTATCGGTCGAAGGCCTTCTGTCAGGCCGTCCTGTTCAAAGACTTGACACTTCCTCAGATGGAACGGACGCTTGGGAGCGCTCCCACTGGTTCGCACATCCCCCCGTTTCCGAACCCGCGTGGAGGTCCCCCATGCGCGTACAGCGAGGCTCACCCTTGTCAGGGGCGCGTCGGCGGATGAGACGGCTGGTGACCGCGCTGGCCGCGGCCCTCTCGCTGCCCGTGGCCATGACCGCCGCCGGTGGCGCCGCCCCCGCCCACGCCGACACCGCCGCCGCCGTGCAGTGCAACGTCGACTACAAGACGAACGACTGGGGCTCGGGCTTCACCGCCGATCTCACGATCTCCAACCCCGGTACCGAGGCCATCAACGGCTGGACCCTGACCTACGACTACGCGGGCAACCAGAAGCTCGGCAACGGCTGGAACGGCACCTGGTCGCAGTCCGGCAAGACCGTCACCGTCAAGAACGCCGCCCACAACGCGAACATCGCGGCCGGTGGCAATGTCACCACCGGCGGCCAGTTCAGCTACAGCGGCGCCAACGCCGCGCCCACCGCCTTCGCCGTCAACGGCGTCACCTGCCGAGGCGCCCACCAGCCGCCCATCACCGTCCTCACCAGCCCCGCCCCGGGCGCCGTCTACTCGGCGGGCGGCACCGTCCCGATGGCGGCCACCGCCGCGGCCGCCGACGGCGCGAGCATCACCAAGGTCGAGTTCTACAGCGACACCAAGCTGCTGGGCACCGACACCACCTCGCCGTACAGCTTCGACTACGCGGACGTCCCGGCGGGCGACTTCTCGCTGTACGCGAAGGCCTACGACAGCCAGGGCGCCGCCGCCGAGTCCACTCCGGTCGGCATCCATGTCGCGGCGGGCCCCGCGCTGGTCGCGAGCCCCGCTCAGCTCGGCGTCGAGCAGGGCAAGACCGGCACGTTCGGCCTCCGGCTGTCCACCAGGCCGTCCGCCAACGTGACGGTCGCGGTGGCCCGTACGTCCGGCAACTCGGGCCTGACCATCTCCTCCGGCGGCAGCCTCACCTTCACCCCGGCCAACTGGAACACCGCCCAGCAGGTGACCGTCGCCGCCGCCAGCTCCGGCACCGGCTCCGCGACCTTCACCGCGACCGCCTCCGGTCACACCAAGGCCGAGGTCACCGTCACCCAGCTGGCCGCCGCCAAGACGTACGACGCCCGCTTCCTGGAGCTGTACAACAAGATCACCGCGCCCTCGGCGGGCTACTTCTCGCCCGAGGGCATCCCGTACCACTCCGTGGAGACCCTGATCGTCGAGGCGCCCGACCACGGCCATGAGACGACGTCCGAGGCGTACAGCTATCTGATCTGGCTCCAGGCGATGTACGGCAAGGTCACCGGCGACTGGACCAAGTTCAACTCCGCGTGGGACATCATGGAGAAGTACATGATCCCCACCCGCGCCGACCAGCCGACGAACAGCTTCTACAACCCCTCCAAGCCCGCCACCTACGCGCCCGAGTGGGACCAGCCCTCGCAGTACCCGGCGAAGCTCGACGGCAACGTGCCGGTCGGCCAGGACCCCATCGGGGCCGAGCTGAAGAGCGCGTACGGCACCGACGACGTCTACGGCATGCACTGGATCCAGGACGTCGACAACGTCTACGGCTACGGCAACTCGCCCGGCAAGTGCGAGGCGGGCCCGTCCGACACCGGCCCGTCCTACGTCAACACCTTTCAGCGCGGCCCGCAGGAGTCCGTCTGGGAGACCGTGACCCAGCCGACCTGCGACGGCTTCAAGTACGGCGGCAAGAACGGCTATCTGGACCTGTTCACCGGTGACGCCTCCTACTCCAAGCAGTGGAAGTTCACCAACGCCCCCGACGCCGACGCCCGCGTCGTCCAGGCCGCCTACTGGGCCTCCGAGTGGGCCAAGGCGCAGGGCAAGGGCAGCCAGATCTCCGGGAACATCGCCAAGGCCGCCAAGATGGGCGACTATCTGCGCTACGCCATGTACGACAAGTACTTCAAGAAGGTCGGCAACTGCGTCGGCGAGACCACCTGCCCGGCGGGCAGCGGCAAGAACAGCTCCAGCTATCTGCTCTCCTGGTACTACGCCTGGGGCGGCGCCACCGACACCTCCGCGGGCTGGGCCTGGCGCATCGGCTCCTCGCACGCACACGGCGGCTACCAGAACCCCATGGCGGCCTGGGCCTTAAGCTCGTACGCCGACCTCAAGCCCAAGTCCGCGACCGGCGCGAGCGACTGGTCCACCAGCCTCAAGCGGCAGGTCGAGTTCTACCGGTGGCTGCAGTCCAGCGAGGGCGCCATCGCGGGCGGCGCCACCAACAGCTGGCAGGGCCGCTACGCCACCCCGCCCGCCGGAAAGTCCACGTTCTACGGCATGTACTACGACGAGAAGCCGGTCTACCACGACCCGCCGTCCAACCAGTGGTTCGGCTTCCAGGCGTGGTCCATGGAACGCGTCGCCGAGTACTACAACCGCACCGGTGACGCCTCGGCCAAGGCCGTCCTCGACAAGTGGGTCACCTGGGCGCTGTCCAAGACCACCATCAACCCCGACGGCACCTACCAGTTCCCGTCCAACCTCCAGTGGTCCGGCCAGCCCGACACCTGGAACGCGTCCAGCCCCGGCGCCAACACGGGCCTGCACGTCACCGTGACCGACTACACCAACGACGTGGGCGTGGCCGCCGCGTACGCGAAGACGCTGTCGTACTACGCGGCCAAGTCGGGCCACACCGCCGCCAAGAACGCCGCCAAGGCGCTCCTCGACGGTATGTGGAACCACCACCAGGACGCGCTGGGCATCGCGGTCCCCGAGTCCCGCGCCGACTACAACCGCTTCGACGACCCGGTCTACGTCCCCAGCGGCTGGACCGGCACCATGCCCAACGGCGACAAGATCGACTCCAGCTCGACCTTCCAGTCGATCCGCTCCTTCTACAAGAACGACCCGGCCTGGTCCAAGGTCGAGGCGTACCTGAAGGGCGGCGCGGTGCCGAGCTTCACGTACCACCGCTTCTGGGCCCAGGCGGACATCGCGCTGGCGATGGGTTCGTACGGAGAACTCTTCGAGTAGCGGAACCCATCGTGCGGACCGGCGGGGCCCTCAGGGTCGGGGGCCCCGCCTCCTCGCTGCCGTTTGAGGACGTCGCGGATTCGCCCATCTGGGGCATCCAGGGGTGCGACGACGGCGCCCCGGCCGCAGCGTGGAGCCATGACCGAGAGCGAGAGCCCGCGCGTCACCCGGCCGACGATGGTGGTGCTCGGCGTCCAGCACGCCGATCCGCCCTACCGCCTGGTGGAGGTCGCGGGGGAGCTGGTCGGCAAGGCGCACTCGGTCCTGGACATCATCGAGATCGCCCGCCAGCTCGGCCTGGACAACATCGACCTGGACGACCCGGACGTGGTGCGCTGGGTGGGCGGCGACAAGTTCACCTGGACCCCCTGGTGGCCCCGCCACCCACCGCAGCACGAGGGGCGCGCCTAGTCCTGCTGTATGGAGGGCTGCGCCGCGGCCTTCAGCCGTGCCGCCGCCTTCTGGGTCACGTCCTCCACGAAGGCGGTGTCGCTGCTGGGGGAGAAGGTCAGCTCGGCGACCGTGGCGCCTTCCCGGATCTGCACGACGTTGAAGGGGAAGCCCATGGCGTTCATCTGGATGCCCACGGACTCCTCGCCCGCCGTGGGCGCCGCCCAGCGCTTGAACGCCATCTTCGCGCCCGCCGCCTTGCCCCCTTCGCGGCATGCGGCGGGGATCTTACGGAGCTGGCTGATGTTCTGCGCGGCGGCGAGGTCGTCGCGGTAGCTGGTGATCCGCGTCTCCACGCTGTCGAACTCGTCGTTCTCCAGCGACCGCCCGACCCCGGCCGCGGGCTTGCCGATGGCACGGTTCGTACGGGCGACGAACGCGTTGCAGGAGGCGGACGGGCTCTTCCACCCCTGGAGGTTCTGCCTGTCCGTCTGGTACGTCCCGTCCAGGTGCTCCTCGTCCACCTTCCACCCGGCGGGCATGTCCTCCGGGGTCAGCAGCGCCTCGCCCAGGGCGTCGGCGGACAGGGGCTTCGCGGTGGCAGTGGGGCTCGGGGAAGCGGAATCCGCCTGCCGCGACGCCTTCCCCTCCGCCTGTCCGCCGGACGCGCCGCCACAGCCCGCCGTCATCAGCACGGCCACGACACAGGCCGCTCCGGCCGCCGTCTTCTTGAACACAGTCCCGCCCCCGTTGAATTCGTCCTTCACCTGCGCAGGGCAGCCTAGACGGCGTCGAAGAACGCCCGCATATCGGCGGCGACATCACCCGGCCGCTCCATGGCCACGAAGTGGTGGCCGCCCGGGTTGCCGGTGGGCCAGTGGACGATCGTGTTGTGCCGCTCGGCGAGCCTGCGGATGCCGGGCGGGCCGCTGTAGACGCCCGTCGGGGCCACGGCCTGGCCCTCCGGCCAGCCGAAGCCGGTGCTGTCGTACATGGGCCAGGACGAGGAGCCGAACGTGCCGGTGAACCAGTAGAGGCTGAGGTTGGTCAGGAACAGATCCCGGTCGATCAGCTCCTGCCACCCCTTGCCCGCCGTGGTGAATTCCTTGAACTTCTGCGCCATCCAGGCGAGCGCGGCGACGGGGGAGTCCTGCCATCCGTAGGCGAAGGTCTGCGGCGCCGCGCGGAGCAGCGCGTGGTGATCCACGCCGTTGATCCAGTCCTGCTCCTGGAGCCACGCGTACGCCGCCCGCTCGTCCTCGGTCAGGTCGGGGACGTCGGCCTCGGTCGGGAAGCCGAGCCCGCCGATGACGTAGACCCCGGCGACCCGTCCCGGCGGGGCGGCCCTGGCCACCTCCGGGGCGACGTACGCGCCGAAGTCCCCGCCCTGGGTGCCGTACCGGTCGTAGCCGAGGCGTTCCATCAGCTCCGCCCAGATCCGCGCCACCCGCGCCGCGTTCCAGCCGGTCTCGCGCGGCGGCGCGGAGAAGCCGAAGCCGGGTACCGAGGGCACGACCACGTGGAACGTGCCGGTCAGCTGGCCGATGAGGTTGGCGAACTCCACGAAGGAGTTGGGCCAGCCGTGGGTGAGGAGGAGCGGCAGCGCGCCGGGGTCGGCGGACCGGATGTGCAGGAAGTGGATGTCCTGGCCGTCGATTTCCGTCATGAACTGCGGGAACTCGTTCAGCCGCGCCTCCTGCCCACGCCAGTCGAAGCCCTCGCCCCAGTACCCGGCCAGCTCCTTCAGCTCCGCGACGGGGACGCCGCGGCTCCACTCCTCGCCGGGAAGCTGCCGAGGCCAGCGGGTGCGGGCCAGCCGGTCGTTCAGGTCGTCCAGGTCCGGCTGCGGGATGTGGATGCGGAAGGGACGTACCTCGGTGCCGCTCATGGCTCTCCTCGGGGCGGGCTTCTTCGCGATGACGCGCCTGACCCTAGGAACCGTTGAGGACAGCCCGCGTCCTCAACGCACGCCCTCTGTCTCTGTCTCCGTCTCCGTCTCTGTCACGTGCTCGCGCGGACCTGCCTCCGGGCGCGTCCGGCCGGGCAGGGCGGTGGCGAGCAGCGCGCCCAGCGCCGCGACCGCCGCGAGGGCGGCCAGCGCGGGGCCCATCGCGGCGGCGAAGGTTGCGCCGCCCGGCAGCCGCAGCAGCATCGTCGCGGCGGCCACTCCCAGCGTCGGCCCGATGTTCATGGCCGTCTGCTGGAGCCCGCCCGCCACCCCCGCGTGCTCCAGCGGCGCGTGGCGCACGACGACGGCCGTCGCGGTGACCATCACGGTGCCGAAACCGGCCCCGAGCGCGAAGAAGCAGCCGCCGATCTCCGGGACGGTCGCCGCCCGGTCGAGCCGGGAGAGGAGCAGGATGCCGAGCGCGAGGACGGCCATCCCCGCCACCGCCGTACGCCGTGGTCCGCACCGGCGCGCCAGGACCGCCGCGACCGGCGCGCCCAGCACCATCGTCGCGGCCAGCGGAAGCACCCGCAGCCCGCTCTCCAGCGGGTCCAGCGCGAGGACGTCCTGCAGGAAGTACGTGCCGACGAACAGCGCCCCGAACAGCGCCGCCGACGCCGCCACCAGCACGCCGAGCGCCGAGGTGACCGTCGCCGAGCGCAGCACGCCGGGCGGCACCAGCGGGTTCGGCGTACGGCGCGCGTGCCATACGTACGCGCCCCCGGCGGCCGCCATGGCGAGGAGGCCGGGCGCGGTGGCCGCCGTCCAGCCGGTCTCCGGTATCGCGGCGAGCGTATGGACCAGGCACACCAGGGCCAGCGCCAGCAGACAGGCGCCGGGCAGGTCGAGCGCCACCTCGGTGCGCGGCCCGTCCGGTCCGTCCGGTCTGTCCGCCGGGACGCGTACGACCAGCGCCAGTACGCCCACCGCCGCCGCGGGGACAACGCTCAGGAAGAAGACCGACCGCCAGCCGAACTGCGCCGCGAGCGCCCCGCCCACGATCGGCCCGGCGGCGGCCGCCACCCCGATGGCGCTGGTACGCAGCGCGATCGGCATCCCGAGCCGGTCGCGCGGATAGGCGGCGCGCAGCATGCCGAGGGTGGCGGGCTGCAGCAGCGCGCCGAACACGCCCTGCGCGACGCGCAGTCCGATCACCCAGCCGATGCCGGGCGCCACCCCGATGCCCGCCGACGCGGCGGCGAAGCCCAGCGTGCCGACCGCGAACACCCGTTGGTGGCCATACCGGTCGCCGAGCCGCCCGGCGAACACCAACAGGCTGGCGACGGCGATGAGATAGCCCGTGCTGGTCCACTGCACCTGGGTGAACGAGGCGTGCAGATCGCGCTGCAGGGCGGGCTGTACGACGGTCAGTACGGTGCCGTCGAGGGCGACGACGACGGCGCCGGTGACGCTGCCGACGAGGATGAGCCGCTGCCGTCGCCGTGACGTCGTCGTCATGCCGCCCCCAGGTGGGCGTCCATCGCCGCCCGCAGCAACGGCTCGACGTCCTCCGTACCGGTGGCGAGCGGGAGGCTGCCCCACTCCCACAGCTGCGCGATGCCGTGCAGATTGGCCCACAGGGCACCCGCGACGACACCCGCCTCCGCCTCGGGGCGTACCCGGCGGACCAGCCCCACCAGCACCTCGAACAGCGGCAGACTGGTCTCCCGCAGCCCCAGTTGGTTGCTCTCCAGCAGATCGTGCCGGAACATCAGCTCGAACATCCCGCGGTTGGTCCGCGCGAACTCCAGGTAGACCCGCCCCAGCGCCATCAGCTGCTCCCGGGGCTCCCGCCGCCCGTCCCCGATCGCCGCCCCGGCCTGCCCGGCCAGCTGGTCGAAGCCGCGCCGCGCGATGGCCGACAGCAGGGACAGATGCGTCGGGAAGTAGCGCCGGGGCGCCCCGTGCGAGACCCCGGCCTGCCGCGCGATCTCGCGCAGCGACAGGGCCGCCGCGCCCTCCCGGTCCACCAACTCGACGCCGACATCGACCAGTCGGGTCCGCAGGCCCCTGTCCTCTTCGCTCATAGACAGTGTCTACCAGTCAGAAATAGACACTGTCTACTGTCAACTGCGAGTTGACACACCCAGAAGTGTCAACCCATAGTTGACACATGACGAACCCGGACGCGAACGCGCAGCCCACCGGCATGACCAACCCCGTACGCCTCGACGAGCTGATCGATGCCATCAAGAAGACCCACACCGACGCCCTGGAGCAGCTCACCGACGCGGTCATCGCCGCCGACCACCTCGGTGACGTGGCCGACCACCTCATCGGCCACTTCGTGGACCAGGCCCGCCGCTCCGGCGCGTCGTGGACCGACATCGGCAAGAGCATGGGGGTGACGCGGCAGGCGGCCCAGAAGCGCTTCGTCCCCAAGGGCTCCGCCGCCCAGGACCTCGACCCCAGTCAGGGCTTCGGCCGCTACACCCCCCGCGCCCGGAACGTCGTGGTGTCCTCCCAGAACGAGGCCCGCGCCGCCTCCAACGACGAGATCCGCACCGAACACCTCGTCCTCGGCCTCCTGGCCGAGCCCGACGGCCTGGCCGCCAAGGCGATCGTCGCGCAGGACGTCCTCCTGGACACCGTCCGCCAGGCCGCCACCGCCGCCCTCCCGCCCGCCGCCGACTCCATGCCCGCGCTGGTCCCCTTCGACGCGAGCGCCAAGAAGGTCCTCGAACTCACCTTCCGCGAGGCCCTGCGCCTGGGCCACAACTACATCGGCACCGAGCACATCCTGCTCGCCCTCCTCGAACACGAGGACGGCTCGGGCGTGCTCGCGGACCTCGGCATCGCCAAGGCGGGTATCGAGGCGTCCATCGTCCAGATGCTGGAGCGGATCCAGGCGGACTTCTCCGAGAAGGAGTCGTAACCCGCTGACGCGCCCCCTCAAGCGCCGCCCGCCGAACGTGTAGCGCGGGCGGCGTGGGGCGAGCGGTACGCACATACGCCCGAAGCGTCGGACTTATGATCCAACGCGTGGACATCCCCGACAGAATCATCGCCCTCCAGCAGTCGGCGGACGCCGAGCACGCCAAACTGGCAGGTCTCGCCGACGCCGACCACACGACCCAGTGGAAGCGCTGGTACGACGCCGCCGTCGCCGTGCAGGCCGCCGTCACCGAACACGCCCGGGACGCCGGGCTCAGCCGGGCCGCGCTGGAGGCCGCCGTGAAGAAGGCCGTACGACATCCGGCTCCGGCCGACGGCTGAGCCGGTACCTCTCCTGACCCGGGGAGTGTGAGCCGCGCGACCCCGTCGCGTGTTCCCTCCCCGGGACCGGCTGAGCGACGATGAGGACGGCGGCCCGGCCCCCGAGGCCGGGCGCCGCACCCGCGCCCGCTCCCCGGAAGGACGCCCCCGCTCATGCGCCTCCTGCTCGTCCGCCACGGCCAGACCCCCTCCAACGTCATCCACGCCCTGGACACCGACCTGCCGGGCGCGGACCTCACCCCCCTCGGCCGTCAGCAGGCGGAGGCCCTGGTGGAGCGCCTCGCGGTTGAGCGGATCGACGCCCTGTACGCCTCCCCGCTCCACCGCGCCCAGCAGACGGCCGCCCCCCTCGCCCACGCGCGCGGCCTGGAGGTCGTCATCCGCGAGGGCATACGCGAACTGCGCGCCGGTGACCTGGAGATGCGCGACGACAGCGAGTCCGTGCAGCTCTACCTCAAGACGGTGATGGCCTGGTCCGCCGGTCAGACCGACCTGCCGATGCCGGGCGGCGACACCGGCGAGGAGGCCCTGGCCCGCTACGACGAGGTGATCGAGGAGATCGCCGCCTCGGGGGCGGAGTACGTCACCGTCATCAGCCACGGCGCGGCCATCCGCACCTGGACCGCCGCCCGCGCGCTCAACATCGACGCCGCGTTCGCCGCCCGCAACCCCCTGGAGAACACCCAGACCGTCACCCTGACCGGCGACCCACGCAGCGGCTGGACGGTCACCCACTGGGGCACCGAACGGATCGCCTGACGGCCCCGGAGTCGGTCCACACCTCGGCCGAGTCCAGGACGCGTCGGACCCGCCGGAGTCCTCGCCGTCCTTGCCGCCGCCGGACGCGATGCCGCCGATGACGCACACCGCGGTGAGCGCCCCGATGGCGGAGAGCACCTTGTGCCGGGCGAACCAGCTTCGCCGAGGCCGCGGTGGGACGGCCTGGGGAACTTGCCGAAGGCCGACCGTGACGTGAGGTGCGGGCGTCGGGACGCGCGGCTACACGCCCGGCCAGCGCGGGCCCGTTTCGGCGTCCCGGCACCATGCGTACTGCTGATCCGACGTCACCGTCAGGCCGTAGTCGTACAGCTCGGGACGCCCCTCCGTCAGCCACCCGTCCCAGCCCCGCTCCACCTCGTCCGCGAGGCGCCGGGGCCCGCCCTGGTAGGCGACCGTGGTGCCGTCGCCGACCGCGGCGAGCATCGCCCACGACGTGGAGCCGTCGTGGAGCCAGGCGTTCAGCCCGTCCTCGTCTTCGGCGGTCGTGATCTGTACGTCTGACACGGCGACGCGCAGGGCGAACCGCAGGTGCCAGTCGTCGCGCAACGGCGTCAGGTCTCGCGTGAACGGCCGCTCGTCCGCGTACGGCGCGGCCTCGCGTACCTGCTGGAAGTCCCGGCCGAGGTCCGTGCCGCGGGCGGGCATGAACGTGGCCAGGCCCTGCACCCAGCCGCTCGCCGACCGACCGTCGCCCGCGACCGTGAGCGCGACATGCCCAAGTCGCCCCCAGGGGAGGACGATCCGGCCGCCCGGCCGGGTCTGCTCGACCCATGCCCACGGGACGCTGTCGACCGCGTAGGTGGCGATCACCCGGTCGTAGGGCGCCCCCGCCGACCACCCTGCGGCGCCATCGGCAACCCGCACGTCCACATCCGCCCCAGCTCGCTTGAGCCGCCCGGCCGCGGCCGCCGCCAGCCCGGCGCCCACCTCGACGCTGACCACGGAGCCCGCCCGCCGGGCGAGCAGCGCCGCGTTCCAGCCGGTACCGGTACCCAGCTCCAGCACCCGCTGACCGGACTCCAGGCGCAGCGCGTCGAGCATGTCGACCACGACGCCCTGCGCGGACAGACTGGACGACGGCACGCCCCCACGGATCTCGGTGACCGCGGCCGCATCCGGCGAGCCGTACACCTCGGCCGTCCACTCCTCGAAGGCGCTACCGCGATCGATGGGCACGTATGCCCGCCCGGTCCACCGCCAGAGCCGGTCCGGCGCGAAGTCATGCCGCGGCATGGCCGCGACCGCGGCCCGAACCCACGGCGCCCGCCCGGGCCACGCGCCACGCTGCTCCATGACGTCATCCAACGCGGCGCGCAGCCCCTCCTGCCCGGTCACTTCCGGTGCGTCCCGCTCCCGGGGGTTCCCCACGGGTTCGTCCCCTCACTGTCAGACGTGTGGCGCCCATGGTGATGCCGAACCGGGGCGCGCGGCAGGGCGCACGGGCGCTTCGGGGTGAGCGGCGTCGGGGTGCGCGCGCCCGGCGGATCCCTGGCGACGGCGTACGGGGGCTTACGCGCCCTGCTGATCGACCGTCAAGGCCTCGCGGGCGGCCGCGAGGATCTGGTCGGAGAGTGGGGAGCCCTTGGTGGCGCGGGCCAGGACGAGGGCGCCGAGCATCGTGCACAGCCGGGTGAGGCCGTCCGCGCCCTCCTCGCCCTCGGTGTCCTCCGTGGCGAGCCACTCGGCGAAGTCGCCCACGCCCTCGGTATAGACGCGGCGGGCCTCGCGGTCCTCGGGCTCGCGCGCCATGTCGGCGGCGAGCGCGGCGGCGGGGCAGCCGTCCGCCGGGCTGTCGCGGTGCTCGGTGGAGAGGTACGCGTCGATCAGCGCGCGCTGGGCGGCCTCGCGCTGCCCGCCGTACTGCTCTAGCCCGTCGTCGCGCTGCCGGGTCAGCCCCTCGAAGGCATGGGCGGTGGCTTCGCCGATGAGCGCGTCCTTGGAGGCGAACTGCTTGTAGAAGCCGCCGTGGGTCAGACCGGCCGCCTTCATGAGGTCGGCGACGCTGATGTGGGTGCCCTGCTCCCGGAACAGCCGGGAGGCGGTGTCCACGACCCGCCTGCGGTTCTCCTCCGCCTGCGCCTGCGATACGCGGCCCATCAGCCACCTCCCGTTTGGATGTCGATTGACATCCATTCTAGGGCGTGCTTTAGATTATGTACGTAATCTAAATCACGCAAGTGCAAGGAGCGGTCATGGAACTGAAGGACGCGGTCGCGGTCGTCACCGGCGCCAACCGGGGGCTCGGGCGGCACCTGGCCGCCCAGCTGGTGGAGCGCGGGGCGAAGGTCTACGCGGCGGCCCGGCGCCCCGAGGCGGTGGACCTGCCGGGCGTCACCCCGCTGCGGCTGGACGTGACGGACGAGGAGTCGATCCGGGCCGCGGCCCGCACCGCGTCCGACGCGACGCTGCTGGTGAACAACGCGGGCATCTCCACCCCCACGCCGCTGATCGCGGGCGGCCCGGACGCCGTGCGCCGGGAGATGGAGACGAACTTCTACGGCCCGCTCGCCGTGACGCGGGCCTTCGCCCCCGTCATCGAGGGCAACGGCGGCGGTGCCGTGCTCAACGTCCTGTCCGTCCTGTCCTGGCTGCACCCCGCCCCCCTCGGGTCGTACGCCGCGACCAAGGCCGCGGCATGGGCGCTGACCGACGCCGCCCGCGAGGAACTGGCGCCGCGCGGCATCATCGTCTCGGCGCTGCATGTCGGCTACATGGACACCGACATGGCCGCAGGCGTCCCCGCCGACCAGAAGGCCGACCCCGCCGAGGTCGCCGCGCAGGCCCTGGACGGCGTCGAGACGGGCCTGCCCGAGATCCTCGCCGACGAGGTCACCCGGCACGTCAGGCAGTCCCTGGCGGCCTCGCCGAACGCCGCCTGAGGCGCACCCCCTGACGACCGGCTCACCGCGTCCTGTGTCACTCGCCCGAGCCTGGGCACACGGGAGTGGTCCCGAGGGGGGAACCTCCCGGAGGAGTACCGCCGTGATCAAGAAGCTGCACGATATGGGCCTGCGCAGCGAGCACGCCTACACCGCCGCCGTCGCCTCCATCGGGCTGTCCCTGCTGACCTGGGCCGCCTCGCTCCGCGCCGAGCCCGGCCGGGGCATCGACCGGGCCGACCGGTGGGGGATCTTCGTCGGCGAGTGGGCGCCCACCTTCTTCGGCCTCGGTATCGCCCTGTCCCACTACGAGCAGGAAGAGGGCTCGCTGATGGACAAGGCGCACGCCAACGGCGAGCGTCAGCGGCAGATGGCGGGTACCGCGTAGGCCGCCCGGTTCGGGGATACGACGAAGGGCTGACCTGGTCTCCCAGGTCAGCCCTTCGGTCGTTCAGGGTGAGTAACGGGACTTGAACCCGCGACATCCTGGACCACAACCAGGTGCTCTACCATCTGAGCTATACCCACCATGACCGCTGCTTTCCGCACCGGCCGAGAAAAACTATACAGGGTCGGCGGGGGTGCTCGCTCCCGGCTTTCGTGTGTGCCGGGAGCGAGTCGCTACGGCTGCCGGGCGGGCAGGACGTGGCGGGCCGCGATGGTCTTCGCGGTGTCCGAGTCCGGGCCGGGCTGCGGCACGAAGACCGCCTCCCGGTAGTAGCGCAGCTCGGCGATCGACTCATGGATGTCGGCGAGTGCGCGGTGGTTCCCGTTCTTCTTCGGGCTGTTGAAGTAGGCCCGCGGATACCAGCGGCGGGCCAGCTCCTTGACCGACGAGACGTCGACGATCCGGTAGTGCAGGTACGCCTCCAGCGTCGGCATGTCCCGCAGGAGGAAACCGCGGTCGGTGGAGACCGAGTTTCCGCACAGCGGGGCCTTGCCGACGTCCGGGACGTGCTCGCGGATGTACGCCAGGACCTGGGCCTCGGCATCGGCCAAGGTGGTCCCGCCGTCCAGCTCCGCGAGCAGTCCGGAAGCCGTGTGCATCTCCCGCACCACCTCGGGCATGGTGGTCAGCGCCTGGGCGGGCGGCCGGACAACGATGTCCACTCCGTCGCCCAAGATGTTCAGCTCGGAGTCCGTGACCAGCGCGGCCACCTCGATGAGCGCGTCGTCCGACAGCGAGAGCCCGGTCATCTCGCAGTCGATCCACACCATGCGATCGTTCATACGTCTCACCCTACGGGGCGTTCCCGCTGGCCGGGCAGGGTCGGACGGCCCGGGGCGCGGCCCGTGGCCTGCTCAGGCAGGCGTGGGGCGTACGCATCGGATTCCGGCTTGCCCGGTTCCGTACCGCCCGGTGGATGCGGCGAGTGCGGAGGGTGATGGTGGTGTCCCGAATGGGTGACGGGCGCACCGGGGCGGCGCAGCGGCATGGCGTGCTCACCGGGGCGCTGGTCGAGCACCTCGGCACGCTCGCCGCCACCGAGCCGTTCGGCCCGCTCCAGCCGGTCCAGCCGGTCCGGACCGCGCTCCGGGGCGCCGCCCTGGGGCCTGCGGGCCCGATAGGCGGCCCGGTAGGCGGCCGGGGAGGACCCCAGCTGCCGCCGGAAGTGCCCGCGCAGCGCCACCGGGGACCGGAAGCCGCAGCGCCCGGCGACCTCGTCGACCGAGTAGTCGGAGGTCTCCAGGAGCCGCTGCGCCTGGAGCACCCGCTGGGTGATCAGCCACTGCAGTGGAGCGCTCCCAGTGAGCGACCGGAAGCGGCGGTCGAAGGTGCGCCGGCTCATATAGGCGCGGGCGGCCAGGGCCTCGACGTCGAACTGCTCGTGCAGATGCTCGAGCGCCCACGCCACGACCTCGGCGAGCGGATCCGCGCCGATCTCCTCTGGTAACGACCTGTCCAGGTAGCGCTCCTGCCCTCCACTGCGGCGCGGCGGCACGACGAGCCGGCGGGCCAGGGCCCCCGCGGCGTCCGCGCCGTGGTCGGTGCGCACGATGTGCAGGCACAGGTCGATCCCGGCGGCGGTGCCCGCCGAGGTCAGTACGTCGCCGTCGTCCACGAACAGCTCGCGCGGATCCACGTGGACGGATGGGTAGCGCTTGGCGAGCGTCGGCGCGTACATCCAGTGCGTGGTCGCCGGGCGGCCGTCGAGCAGCCCCGCGGCGGCCAGTACGAAGGCCCCGGTACACAGGCCCACGATGCGCGCGCCCTCCTCGTGCGCGCGGCGCAGCGCGTCGAGCGCGGCGGCCGGTGGCGGCTGGGTGATCGACCGCCAGGCCGGTACGACGACGGTTCCGGCCCGGGACAGCGCCTCCAGGCCGTACGGTGCGGTCAGTTCCAGTCCGCCAGTCGTTCGCAGTGGCACATCTTCGCCCGCGCACACCAGCAATCGGTACCGAGGGACTCCGGCGTCCTGCCGGTCGATACCGAAGACGGAGAGCGGGATGGAGCTTTCGAAGATCGGTCCGCCGCTGAACAGCAGCACCGCGACGATTTCTCGTCGGCGGCGTCCGGAGAGCTTGCGCGAGGTCTCCGGTACGGTCGTGGAGTCCTGGCTCATGGCTCTAAGCCCCCCTCGGTGGTCGCGTCCTCTCGGTCCTGCACGTTTCCCCTCGGTCCTGAACGGTTCCCCCGCCGGTCATGGCCAAGATCGAATCTACTGTGTCGCGTGTGGTCGCCGTGACCAGTTCACCACCCGCCACTATGTCGACATGACAACTTGGCGCGAAGCATTCGATCACGAAGCGTTGCACTCGTAGCCCTCGCTGTGAAGTGGGCCTCCTGCTGACGCCCACTTCCCGTAGGGGGTACGGGTGGCTCGTACCCCTTTCCACGCTGGCCGGAAGGGGGTTGAGCATGGCGTTTGCCAAGGGAAGAACTGGGATGCGAAGTTGGCCGAAAACCAGCGGGCGCAGACGTGCGGACGGGTCCTTCGACCGGCGTACGACCGGCTCATGCCGCGTCGCGGTCGTGTCTACGGAGTACGACGTGGCGCGCTTCCCGGGGGTGTCCGGGGACCCTGCCGGGGCCGCGCCGGACGCGCCGGGCCGGGGCCCGGCGTCAGTTCCGCCGACCGCCCCGGTGCGTGCCGATGCCGGTGCGGCTGTGTCGCCCGCGGTGCGGGCTCGCGGCACCGGCGTCGAACCGGGCGGCCGCGCGTTCGTAGTAGCGCAGAAGGGAGCGGCTGGCGGCGGTCACGGCGGCCAGGCCCACGGCGGCGCCCGCCGCGCCGCTCAGCGGTGAGCCACAGAGCAGGAGGACGGCCGGGACCACGGCGCAGCCGAAGGCGGACCAGCGGATGACCTCGTTCACGGGGTCGCGGCCAGGGTCACAGCCGGGGCCGTCGCCGGGCGCGATGCCGGGCGGGACGCCGGGGGCGTCGTACTCACGGGTGCCTGGCACGGTGGCGGCTCCTCTCGCACGGTGGACAAGCGGTGGAGGGCAGTGGACGGCGGTGGACAGATGGTGGACAGATGAGGGGAAGACGGGTCGGCGGACGGTGGAAGCGCGGTAGAACGGGGCTCCGGCGCGGGTCGCCCCCGGCGTCCGCCGGGGCCCGTGGGGCGGTCGTAGCGGCGACCGGTGCGGTCCGTCCGGCCTGTTCTGTACGGAGGCCATCGCTCCGCGGCTACTACAACGTCCCGCCTGCCGACAGGTCACTGCCGGGCGACCGCACGGCGTACGGGAGGGGTCGGCGGGGCCTGAGTCGGGACCACTTGGGGCATTGCGTTACGGGCCGCCCTCCGGCATGCTCCGGGGAATGCTTCGGCCGCTCCGCTGCCGGGGCAACCTCTGGGCAGGCGAGGAATGGCGCCGTACCCTTGGGGGTAAGGGCTTGGAAAGATGAATCCCGGACGGATTTTTTTCGTTCGGCGCTCGTCCCAAGCTCTAGCGGAGCTCTAGTCCCCCGCCAACTTCAACCTGAGTCCCCGCCGTATTCCTCCGCACGAGGACACCCTTCGCCGAGACACCGATGGCCGGTCACGAAATCCCCGAACCCGCGGACCGCAAGCGGGTCGCCGATCACCTGGCGCACCCCCAAGCGGCGGAAGAAACACGTCATTCCTGCGATCCAGCCTTCCAGCACGGCGTCGTGGTCGGATTCGACGGTTCCACATCGAGCGAGCGCGCCCTCGCGTACGCCATCGGCATGGCCGGGCGCTCCGGCTCAGGTCTGATCATCGTCCATGTGGCCAACCGGCTGCCGACGACCGTATGGGCGGGCTGCGAGCCCCCCGTTTTCGTCGACGTTCCCGATCACCGCACCGAGGTGCTGGGCCTTGAGCTGGCCTGTGCCGAGCACCTCACCGAGGTGCCGTGGATCCTCGTCGAGCGGGGCGGCGACATCTGCCACGAGCTGGAGGAGGTCGGCCGGGAGTACGCGGCCGACGCGATCGTGGTCGGCTCCACGCATGGGCTGGTGGGGCGGATCTTCGGCTCGGTCGCCGGGCGGCTCGCGCGGCGCGCGCAGCGGCCCGTCGTCGTCATCCCCTGAGCCCGGGGCCTCATCTCCTGCATCCGGGGCCCGAAGCTTTTCTCCAGCAGCCGCACGCTGAAACCTCCGCATGGGCACCCGCCCGGGCGGACGTTCAGAACTGGACAGCCTCAACTCCCCTTCCCCTCGGCCGAGATGGCCCCAGGGCCGGCTTGACATCCGCCGAAACTACCCGCGCGTAGAGGTGGATTGGGCACGTGTACGGGGCATAAACCGTTCGGTGTGGCGCCGGGCGGGAAGTGACGGTTCCCGCGCGGTGGCCAGCGCCGGCGTAAGGGCGACGCCGGCCCAAGGGGCGGCCCCCGCGTGCGTGGTGGCACACGCGGGGGACCGCCGAGCGGCGACTACTCCACGGTCACGGACTTCGCCAGGTTCCGGGGCTTGTCGATGTCCCGGCCGAGCGCCAGCGCCGTGTGGTACGCCAGCAGCTGCAGCGGGACGCCCATCAGGATCGGGTCCAGCTCGACCTCGTTGCGGGGTACCACGATCGTGTGGTCCGCCTTGTCCTGCACCTGGTGCGCGACCGCGAGGATCCGGCCGCTGCGGGCCTTGATCTCCTCCAGCGTCGCGCGGTTCTTCTCCAGCAGGTCGTCGTCCGGCAGCACCGCGACGGTGGGCACCTCGGGCTCGATGAGCGCGAGCGGGCCGTGCTTCAGCTCCGAGGCCGGGTACGCCTCGGCGTGGACGTAGGAGACCTCCTTCAGCTTCAGGGAGGCCTCGCGCGCCACCGGGTAGCCGCGCACCCGCCCGACGAACATCATGCTCTTTGCGTTCGCGTATTCCGCGGCGAGCTTCTTGATCTCGTCCTCGCCGCGCAGCACCTCCGCGATCTGCTCGGGCAGCTTGCGCAGCCCCGCGATGATCCGCTTGCCGTCGGCGACCGAGAGGTCGCGGATGCGGCCGAGGTGGAGGGCGAGCAGCCCGAAGGCGACGGCGGTGTTGGTGAAGCACTTGGTGGAGACGACGCACACCTCCGGCCCCGCGTGGACGTACACGCCGCCGTCCGTCGCGCGGGCGATCGCGCTGCCCACGACGTTGACGACGCCCAGCACCCGCGCGCCCTTGCGCTTCAGCTCCTGGACGGCGGCAAGTGTGTCGTACGTCTCGCCGGACTGGCTGACCGCGATGTAGAGGGTGTCCGGGTCCACGACCGGGTTGCGGTAGCGGAACTCGCTCGCGGGCTCGGCGTCTGCGGGGATCCGGGCCAGCTCCTCGATCAGCTGCGCGCCGATCAGGCCCGTGTGGTACGCCGAACCGCAGCCGAGGATCTTGACCCGGCGGACGCCGCGCGCCTCGCGCGCGTCCAGGTTCAGCCCGCCCAGCCGGACGGTGGAGAAGCGGTCGTCGATCCGGCCGCGCAGCACCCGGTCCACGGCATCGACCTGCTCGTGGATCTCCTTGTGCATGTACGTGTCGTGGCCGCCCATGTCGTACGACTCGGCCTCCCACTCCACCGTCTCCGGCGCGGGGGCGGTGCGGCTGCCCTCGGTGGTGTAGGTGCGGTAGTCGTCGGCCTTGATGGTGGCCATCTCGCCGTCGTCCAGGGTGATCACCTGGCGGGTGTGGCTGACCAGCGCGGCGACGTCCGAGGCGACGAACATCTCCTTCTCGCCGATGCCCAGCACGACGGGGGAGCCGTTGCGCGCCACGACGATGCGGTCCGGGAAGTCCGCGTGCAGCACGGCGATGCCGTACGTGCCCTCGACCAGGGCGAGCGCGTGGCGGACCTTCTCCTCCAGGGTGTCCGCCTGCGAGCGGCCGATGAGGTGGGCGAGGACCTCGGAGTCGGTGTCGGAGATCAGCTCCACGCCGTCGGCGGCGAGCTTGGCGCGCAGGTCGTCGGCGTTGTCGATGATGCCGTTGTGGACGATCGCGACCTTGCCGTCCGCGTCCAGGTGCGGGTGGGCGTTGATGTCATTGGGCGCGCCGTGGGTGGCCCAGCGGGTGTGCGCGATGCCCGCGGTGCCCGCGAAGCGCTTGGGCAGCCTGGCCTCCAGGTCGCGGACCCGGCCCTTGGCCTTGGCGGTCTTCAGCCCGGCGGCGCCCTGCCCGTTCTGCGCTCCCTTGACCGGCTTGGCCTGGACCGCGATGCCCGCCGAGTCGTAGCCGCGGTACTCCAGCCGCTGCAGCCCCTCCAGCAGCAGCGGTGCCACGTCGCGTTTCCCGATGTATCCGACGATTCCGCACATGGTGTTCAGGCCCTCCCGATTGAATCGATCACGAATGCTCGCCCTGGTCGCTCCGGCGGTGGCGGCCGCGGGGCCGGGCGTGGTGGTGACGTCAGCCGTAGACGATGCGGCGCAGCTGGCGCAGCGAGAGTTCGGGCGGTGCCACCGCGCGGTACGGCAGCTCGGCCGTGATCCGCTCGAAGATGTCCGCGTTGGTCAGTCCGCCGGACTGCAGCTCGCGGTGGCGTCGCCGGATGAACTCCTCCGTCGTCTCGTCGAAGTACGCCAGTACGTCCAGCACCACCCGGGCCGCCTCGCCGCGGCTGAGCGGCGTGCTGCGGACCAGGTGGTCGATGAGGTCATCGTGGGACATACGGCGATCGAGCATCCGTAGATACTGCGGCCCCCCGGGGTGTTTCGCAAGAATCCTGCCCGATATCGGGCAGGCTCGGGTTCTAATGGCGAGAAAACTGACGAAGGACGGCTTGTTTGGCGGTGATGAACTCCTCCTCGGTGAGCACCCCGCCCTGATGAAGATCGCCCAGCTCGCGCAGTCGTCGCAGCAGGGCGTCGTGATCCGCCTCACCCGCTTCGGGCTGTGCGAGTCCGGTGGGCGCCGCGTCCAGAGCCGGGGGCGCGTCGGCGGGGGCGTCGGTGGGGGCGTCGGCGGGCTCCGCCGGGGTGAAGGGGTGCGGCAGCCGGGCCGTGACGGCGGCCGCGACCAGCGCCATCAGTGGGTCCTTCCGGAAGCCGTACAGCACGACGGCGTGCGGGTCGTACTTGGGCGCGGCCGTCGCCGTCGCCTTGGCCACGGTGAAGCGGAGGAAGCCGTTCTCCAGCCCGGCGGCGGGAAACCACTCCACCGCCTCCAGGTCCGCCAGCGGGATCGTGCGGGGCCCGCCCGACTTCTTCGACTCCTCCGTCTTCCAGTTCCATTCCAGCCGGATGCGCTCACCGTCGAAGGACGCGGTCGCGTCACCCGCCGTCGCCGACAGCGGCACCGGCGGACCGGCCAGCAGATAGCGGTCGCACGGGCCGGAGGGCACCTGGTCGAGCAGCAGGGCCTGCCGGACCTCGTCGACCAGATACTCGGCGACGCCGGTGCGGTCCGGGTCGACCGACAACTGATACGGATCGGCCGCGTCCGGCAGCTTGCCGCCCGTGGCCTGCGCCAACGGGTCCGCGCCCACGCGTAACCGCAGCCGCAGACGGCCGGACTTGCGCCCCGGTTCGTACGCGACGCCCGCCAGCGCCTCCAGGGGCACGGCCAGTTCGCCGAGCGCCTGCCGCACCGGGTGCACGCTCTTGTCCCGCCCTGGGACGATCCGTACCGCTTCTCCGTCAAAGGTCCACATGCCATCGCGCTGGGTGATTTCCGCCATGAGGTGGATTCTGACAGCCGCACAGCGGACACATTGGTCTACACCTTGACCCCAACTGGGCGTCGCGGTACGCAAGATGTCGCGGTACCCACGATGCGACGCTTCGTTGAAGGGAACCCCTGTGAGACGACGCCGTGCTCGACTGCTGTGCTCCCTCCTGCTGACCGTGGCGGCCGGGGCGGGGGCGGGGACCGCCGCCACCGCCGCGCCTTCCTCCTTAGCCGCCTCCGCTTCCGGCTCCGCCGCCGCGCCGGTCCCGCTGGACCGGGTCGTGCCCGCGCCCGCGTCCGTACGGCCCGGCAAGAGCCCGTACACGCTTCGCTCGGCGACCCCGATCCGGGTGGGCCAGTCCCGTGCCGCGCGCACGGCGGGCGACTATCTGGCGGGCGTGCTGCGCCCCGCCACCGGCTACCGGCTGCCGGTCACCGCGCGCGGGGGCGCGGACGGCATCCGGCTGCGGCTGGTGGGCGACGAGCGCGGCGCGGAGGGGCCCGGTACGAAGGGTGCGAAGGGGCTCGGCGCGGAGGGCTACCGGCTGGAGGTGAACCGGCGCGCCGTCACCATCAGCGCCCGTACGTCCGCCGGGCTCTTCCACGGCATCCAGACGCTGCGGCAGCTGCTGCCCGCCTCCGTCGAACGCGCCACCCGCCAGCCCGGCCCCTGGCGGATCTCCGGCGGCACCATCACCGATGTGCCGCGCTACGCCTGGCGGGGCGCGATGCTCGACGTCTCCCGGCACTTCTTCACCGTCGACCAGGTCAAGGCGTACGTCGACCAGCTCGCCCTCTACAAGATCAACAAGCTGCACCTCCACCTCTCCGACGACCAGGGCTGGCGGATCGCCATCGACTCCTGGCCCCGGCTGGCCACCTACGGCGGCTCCACCCAGGTCGGCGGCGGGCCCGGCGGCTACTACACCAAGGCCGACTACCGGGAGATCGTGCGGTACGCGGCCTCCCGCCACCTCACCGTCGTCCCCGAGGTCGACCTGCCCGGCCACACCAACGCGGCCCTCGCCTCCTACGCCGACCTCAACTGCGACGGCGTCGCCCCGCCCCTCTACACCGGCACCGAGGTCGGCTTCAGCTCGCTGTGCGTGCCCAAGGAGGTGACGTACGACTTCGTGGACGACGTCATCCGCGAACTCGCCGCCCTCACCCCCGGCCGCTACCTCCACATCGGCGGCGACGAGGCGCACTCCACCAGCCACGCCGACTACGTGGCCTTCATGGACCGGGTCCAGCCGATCGTCGCCAAGTACGGCAAGACCGTGCTCGGCTGGCACCAGCTGACCGGCGCCCGGCCCGCGCGGGGGGCGATCGCCCAGTACTGGGGGACGAGCGGAGACGAGAAGGAGGTCGCCGACGCCGCCAAGAACGGCACCCGCCTCATCCTCTCGCCCGCCAACCGCGCCTACCTGGACATGAAGTACGACCCGAGCACCCCGCTGGGGCTCAGCTGGGCCGGATACGTCGAGGCGAAGCAGTCCTACGACTGGGACCCGGGCAGCTACATCGCCGGTGCCCCGCCGTCCTCGGTCCTCGGCGTGGAGGCCCCGCTGTGGTCGGAAACCCTCTCCACCAGCGACCACATCGAGTACATGGCCTTCCCCCGCCTCCCCGGCATCGCCGAACTGGGCTGGTCGCCACGGTCCACGCACAACTGGGACGACTACCGGCTGCGGCTCGCCGCGCAGGCACCCCGGTGGGACGCGATGGGCATCGACTACCACCGCTCCCCGCAGGTGCCCTGGCCTGCCGCCGGGTGATCAGTTGCTGGTGATGGAGGGAATCGCCGTCGGCGCCCGGACCGGATCGAACCGGAAGACCTGGCCCGTGTCGTCGGCGGCGCAGGGCAGTTGGAGCACCGGGTCACCCTTACGGGTCGATCCGCCGGGCACCGACACGCACTGGTCCGTGTGGACCGGCCGGATCCGGTAGCCGCTCACCGGCTTGGTGACCCGCTGGATGCGGAACGACTCGGCCGTGCCCCGGTGGCCGCAGTAGTCGTCCATCATCTGCGTGCCTCCCTTGGTGCTGCCCTGGCCCACCCCGAGACATCCGTAGCCGAAGACGGGGTGGAGGGACCGGAGCCGGACGGTGGCGTCGCCCGACTCCTCCAGGGCGTACACCGGAATGCTGCGACGGCAGTCGGCCTGGAAGATGCTGCCCCCGCTCTTGCTCTCCACCTCGGCCAGGCACAGCGAGGAGACGGCGGAGCGGATGCGGTAGGTGCCGGGGGCGGGCGTGGCTGGAGCGGACTGGGCGGACGGCGCGGCGGTGCCCCGCGTCCGCGGCTCGCCGTCGTCGGCCGTCATGGCCACCGCGAGCGAGGCCGCCGCGCCCACGAGCACCAAGGTCAGCGCCGCGCCCATCAGCTTGCCGCGCGGCACCCGTTGGCGGCTTTCCGGCGGTTGTTCACTCCGTTCCGCGATGTCGTGATAGATCTCCAGCCATTCCGCGGAGCGATCTTCTTCTCCGCAGGCGCGGAGAAAGGCCATCAGCGTTTCGGTGCGCGGTAAGGCGTCCGTACGTAACGCATCGGCCAAGGTGCTGCGTGCCAGCACGTCGCCGCGCTCGGCGGCACGCTCCTCCAGCTGCCGATAGGTCAGTCCCGATCTTTCTTTCAGCTCCCGCAGCAGCGCGACGAATTCAGCGGCATTGCGCGCAGAGCGCGGCCCCCATTCCCCCTGGCTCCCCATGCCAGCCATGCTGGCGGAGGCGATGCGGGGCGGCAATGCGAATTCGCGCCCTTCCGGTCCCGGTCCGTTCCCAGTCCGTTCCCGGTCCGTCGATGTCCCGGACAAGGCCCTGACCAGGCCGGACAGTGGCGGGCTGTCCGGGACACCCGGACCCTGTTGCTCTCGTTCCGCCGCCTCAGCAAGCCCTTGGGCAGCGCCGAATCAACGTGCGAATTCGCGGCGCATTCGCAGACGAACCAACTGAAAAGGGAGCGACGAAATGTCTCGTACTCGCAAGTTTGTGATGCCCTTGGGTGTGGCGATTGCCGCCGGAACTCTCGCCGCGGGCGGGGTGACCCCCGCGGTGGCGGCCGCACCTTCGGTGACCGGAACCACTCAGGCCACGTCGTTCGTGGGCTGCGCCTCGCTCTACAGCAACAAGCCGGGCCGGGCGCAGATCAAGAACATCTGCAGTAAGGCGATCGACGCCACCGTATCCGTGGACTGGTCCTGGGACCCCTCCTGCATTCGGATCAACCCGGGGCGCATTCTCTCCATCACCTGGAACTCGACCGCCGGGAAGGCGGAGTACGCCTACGAGTGCTGATTCCGCACGGCTGTCGGCCGACAGCCGGGGGAGGGGAGACGACCGGGGGGCGTCTTCCCCTCCCCGTCCTCGGTTCGGGGCTCAGCTCGCGAACCCCAACTCCCTTGCGATCAGCATCCGCTGCACCTCGCTCGTCCCTTCGCCGATTTCCAGGATCTTGGAATCGCGCCACATCCGGGCCACCGGGTATTCGTTCATGAAGCCATATCCGCCGTGGATCTGGGTCGCCTCGCGCGCGTTGGTGACCGCGACCTCCGAGGAGTACAGCTTGGCGATGGACGCCTCCTTCTTGAACGATTCGCCGAGCACCAGGCGGGAGGCCGCGTCACGCCAGGCGACGCGGGCCATATGGGCGCGGGTCTCCATGTCGGCGATCTTGAACTGGATGGACTGGTTGGCGCCGATCGGGCGGCCGAAGGCCTCGCGGGTCCTGGCGTACGACACCGACTCGTCCACGCAGCCCTGGGCGAGCCCGGTAGCCAGGGCGGAGATGGCGATGCGGCCCTCGTCGAGGATGCGGAGGAACTGGGCGTAGCCCCGGCCCAGGTCGCCCAGCAGGTTGGCGGCCGGGACACGGCAGTCGGCGAAGGACAGCTCGCGGGTGTCCGAGGCGTTCCAGCCGACCTTGGAGTAGGGGGCGGCGACGGTGAGACCGGGGGTGCCGGACGGCACGATGAAGGAGGAGATCTTGGGGCGGCCGTCCTCGGTGCGGTCGGTGACGGCGGTGACGGTGATCAGGGCGGTGATGTCCGTACCCGAGTTGGTGATGAAGCACTTGGTGCCGTTGATCACCCACTCGCCGGTGGCCTCGTCCAGCCGGGCCGTGGTGCGGGTGGCGCCCGCGTCGGAGCCGCCGCCCGGCTCGGTCAGGCCGAAGGCGCCCAGGCTCTCACCGGAGCACAGCCCCGGCAGCCACCGGCGCTTCTGCTCCTCCGTCCCGTAGAGGAAGATCGGCATCGCGCCGAGCGAGACCCCGGCCTCCAGGGTGATCGCGACGGAGGAGTCCACCCGGGCCAGCTCCTCCAGGGCCAGGCACAGCGCGAAGTAGTCGCCGCCCATCCCGCCGTACTCCTCCGGGAAGGGCAGCCCGAACAGCCCCATCCGGCCCATCTCGCGGATGATCTCGTACGGGAACTCATGCTGCTCCCAGTACTCCCCGATCTTCGGGGCGACCACATCGTGCGCGAACGCCTCGACGGTGCGGCGCAGTTCCTCGTGCTCGGGGGAGAGACGATGGTCGATCGCCATGACTCACATCTCCTTCTGGGAGGTCTGGGAGTTCTGGGAGAGGGCGCGGACGGTGCGGGACGGGCTGGGTCGGCCCAGGTGCCGGGCCATCCACACGCTGGTGGCGGTGAGACGGTGGATGTCGATCCCGGTCTCGATGCCGAGGCCGTCGAGCATCCACACCAGGTCCTCGGTGGCGAGGTTGCCGGTGGCGCTCTTCGCGTACGGGCAGCCGCCCAGGCCGCCCGCGGAGGCGTCGACGGTGGTCACGCCGTGCTGGAGCGCGGCGAGGGTGTTGGCGAGGGCCTGGCCGTAGGTGTCGTGGAAGTGGACGGCCAGCCGGTCGGCGGGGATGCCCGCCTCGCCCAGCGTGGCCAGCAGCTCCCGCACATGGCCGGGGGTGGCCACGCCGATGGTGTCGCCGAGGCTCACCTCGTCGCACCCCATGTCGATCAGGCGGCGGCTGACCGAGACGGTCTGCGAGACCGGGACCGGGCCCTCCCAGGGGTCGCCGAAGCACATCGACAGATAGCCGCGCACGGTGACGCCCGCCTCGCGCGCCGTGGTGACCACCGGCTCGAACATGGCGAGCGCGTCGTCCACCGTCCGGTTGAGGTTGGCCTTGGCGAACGACTCGGTCGCGCTGCCGAAGACGGCGATCTCGCGGGCGCCGAGCGCGAGCGCGCGCTCCAGACCGCGCTGATTGGGCACCAGCACGGGGAGCCGGGCGCGCACATCGTCGATCAGCGGCATCAGCTGCTCGGCGTCGGCCAACTGCGGCACCCACTCCGGGCGGACGAAGCTGGTGGCCTCGATGGTGCCCAGCCCCGCGTCGGCCAGCCGCCGGATGAACTCGGCCTTCACGGCGACCGGCACGAGCGTCTTCTCGTTCTGCAGCCCGTCCCTCGGCCCCACCTCGTGGATACGCACCCGGGTGGGCAGCCCCGGGGCCGGGATGGTCATGGGGAGGGTCATCACTCACGCTCCTCGGTTACGCGCGGGGTGACGACCGCCAGCAGCTGGTCCATGGCGACGGTGCTGCCGGGGGTCACCTCCAGCTCGGTGACGGTCCCGTCGTGCGGGGCGGAGATCAGGTGCTCCATCTTCATCGCCTCGACCACCAGCAGGCCCTGGCCCGTGGTGACCTCGTCCCCGACGGCCGCCTTCACGACGGTGACCGTGCCGGGCATGGGAGCCGTCAGCTCCCCGGCGTGCGCCGCGGTGGCCCCGCCGCGCAACGCCTCCTCAATGGGGTCATGCCCCGCCACCCGCCAGGCATCCCCGCCCCGCCCCAGCCAGTGGCTGACGCCGTCGGCGGCATGCCGGAAGCGGTGGGTGACCCCGCCGAGGTCCAGCAACACCGACCCGTCGTCCATCCCCACGAGCCGGGCCGCGACGCCCGACCCCGAGCCGTCGGCCTCGGCGGCCCCGCTGCCGCCGCCTGCGGCCGCCGCACCGCTGTCCGCCGGATGGCCGGGCGCCGGGCGCGCCGCGTCCACGGGGTCGGCCGGGCCGCCGGGCCGGTCGCCCGCTGCCGCGTCGTGGGCGGTGTGCGGGTCGCCCGCATCGGCGGCTGTCACGGCGCTGCCGACCGCGCCTGTTGCGGTGCCGCCGCTGCCGGTCCCGGACGTGTGGCCGGGCGGAACGACCGCTCGCCCGGCCGCGGACGGGCCGCCGCCGGTCCCGGACGCGTGGCCGCCCGCGGGGCGCCGCGCGTCGTCTGCCTGCGCGGCATCCGCGCGCTCGATGCGGACCCGCGCCTCGTGGGCCCGGCCGCGCACGCGGACCGTCACCGGGTCGTGGCCGGGAATCCGCAGCCGGTGGACCGTCCAGGCGGGGTCGCCGCCGATCCGCCACCCGGTTGGTACAGAGAACGGATCGACCCAGACATCCGCACCGGATCCGCCGCCCCGCGAAGCGCCCGGCTCCAGCGCCGCCTGGCGCAGCAGCGCCGCCGCCGCGTAGACCTCGTCGGGGATCGCGGACGGGACGAGCGAGGCCGCCGCGCGGTCGACCAGACCGGTGTCCAGCTCACCCGAGACGACGTCCGGGTGGGCGGCCAGGCGCCGCAGAAAGCCGGTGTTGGTGTCCACACCGAGGACGGTCAGCGACCCCAGGGCGGCGCGCAGCCGCCGCAGCGCCGTGGGGCGGTCCGGGCCGTGGGCGATGACCTTGGCGAGCATCGGGTCGTACACCGTGCCGACCTCCGTGCCGGTGCTCAGCCCGGAGTCGACGCGCACCCCCTCGCCCGCCGGTTCGTCCAGGGCGAGCACCGGACCGGCCGAGGGGAGGAAGTCCACCCGGCCGTCGCCCGCCACCCGGCCGTCGCCCGCCACCCGGGCGGTCTCGGCGCAGATACGGGCCTCCACCGCATGGCCGCCGAAAGCGATACCGTCCTGCCCGTACGGCAGCGGTTCGCCCGCGGCGACCCGCAGCTGCCACTCCACCAGATCGAGCCCGGTGATCAGCTCGGTGACGGGGTGCTCGACCTGGAGGCGGGTGTTCATCTCCATGAAGCAGTACGCGGACGGGTCGGCGCCCGGCACGATGAACTCCACCGTGCCCGCGCCCACATAGCCGCACGAGCGCGCCGCCTGCACCGCCGCCTCGCCCATCAGCGCCCGGGTGGTCTCGTCCAGCAGGGGGCTGGGCGCCTCCTCGATGATCTTCTGATGGCGGCGCTGCAGTGAGCATTCGCGCTCGCCGAGGTGGATCACCTGGCCGTGGCCGTCCGCCAGGACCTGGATCTCGATATGGCGCGGCCGGTCGATCCAGCGCTCAACGAGCAGCGTGTCATCGCCGAACGCGCCGCGCGCCTCGCGCCGGGCGGCCGCGATCTCGTCGGCGAGCAGCGCCTCGTCCCGCACGAGCCGCATGCCCTTGCCGCCGCCGCCCGCGGACGGCTTGAGCAGCACGGGGGTGCCGATCTCCCGGGCGGCGTCGATGAGCTGGGCGTCCGTCAACCCACTGCCGGAGGAGCCCGGCACCACGGGCACCCCGGCCGCGCGCACGGTCTCCTTGGCGCGGATCTTGTCGCCCATCAGCTCGATGGCCCCGGCCGGGGGGCCGATGAAGACGAGCCCGGCGTCGGCGCAGGCGCGGGCGAACGCCGCGTTCTCCGCGAGGAAGCCGTAGCCGGGGTGGACGGCCTGGGCGCCGGTGCGGGCCGCCGCCTCCAGCAGCCGCCCGATCGACAGATAGCTCTCGGCGGCGGCCGCCGGGCCGATCCGCACGGCCGTGTCCGCCTCCCGGACGTGCCGGGCGTCCGCGTCGGCGTCGCTGTACACGGCGACCGAACGGACGCCGAGCCGCCGCAGGGTGCGGATGACGCGCACCGCGATCTCCCCGCGGTTGGCCACCAGGACCGTGTCGAACATCGCATGCGCCGCACTCATCGGGTGCATCCCCTCACATCCGGAAGACGCCGTAGCCGGGCGCCGCGGGTTCCTTGGCCGTGCGGTCGGGCAGCGGGGCGCTCGCGCACGCGGTGAGGGCGAGGCCGAGCACCGTACGGGTCTCCAGCGGGTCGATCACCCCGTCGTCCCAGAGCCGTGCCGTGGCGTAATAGGCGCTGCCCTGCGTCTCGTACTGCTCGCGGACCGGGGCCCGGAACGCCTCCTCGTCCTCCTCGCTCCACTTCTCGCCGCGCGCCTCCAACTGGTCGCGCTTGACGGTCGCGAGGACGGAGGCGGCCTGCTCGCCGCCCATCACGGAGATCTTGGCGTTGGGCCACATCCACAGGAAGCGCGGCGAATAGGCGCGGCCGCACATCGAGTAGTTGCCCGCGCCGTAGGAGCCGCCGATGACGACCGTCAGCTTGGGGACGCGGGTGCAGGCGACGGCGGTGACCATCTTGGCGCCGTGCTTGGCGATGCCGCCCGCCTCATAGCTGCGGCCGACCATGAAGCCCGAGATGTTCTGCAGGAAGACCAGCGGGATGCCGCGCTGATCGCACAGCTCGATGAAGTGGGCGCCCTTCTGGGCCGATTCGGAGAACAGGATGCCGTTGTTGGCGACGATGCCCACCGGATGGCCCATGATCCGGGCGAAGCCGGTGACCAGCGTCGTCCCGAACTCTGCCTTGAACTCGGCGAACCGCGAGCCGTCCACCACGCGCGCGATCACCTCGCGCACGTCGTACGGGGTGCGGGAGTCGACCGGGACCGCCCCGTACATCCCCGCGGGGTCGACCGCGGGCTCCTGGGAGGGCGTGAGCGGCCAGGGCGGCGCGCCCTGCTGGGTGGGGGAGGGCGGCAGGGTGGCGACGATCGTACGGACGATGCGCAGCGCGTGGGCGTCGTCCTCCGCGAGGTGGTCGGTGACGCCCGAGACCCGGGAGTGCACCTCGCCGCCGCCCAGCTCCTCCGCGGTGACGACCTCGCCGGTGGCCGCCTTCACCAGCGGCGGCCCGCCCAGGAAGATCGTGCCCTGGCCGCGCACGATGACGGCCTCGTCGCTCATCGCCGGGACATAGGCCCCGCCCGCCGTGCAGGACCCGAGCACCGCCGCGACCTGCGGGATTCCGGCGCCGGACATCCGCGCCTGGTTGTAGAAGATCCGCCCGAAGTGGTCGCGGTCCGGGAAGACCTCGTCCTGCATGGGGAGGAAGGCGCCGCCGGAGTCGACCAGATAGACGCACGGCAGCCGGTTCTCCAGCGCGACCTCCTGGGCGCGCAGATGCTTCTTCACCGTCATCGGGTAGTACGTGCCGCCCTTGACCGTGGCGTCATTGGCGATGACGACCACCTCACGGCCCGCGACCCGCCCGATCCCGGCGATCACCCCGGCCGCCGGGGCCTGGCCCTCGTACAGCCCGTCGGCGGCGAGCGGCGCCAGCTCCAGGAACGGCGAGCCCGGGTCCAGCAGGGTGTCCACCCGGTCGCGCGGCAGCAGCTTGCCGCGCGCGGTGTGCCGGGCCCGCGCCTTCTCGCCGCCGCCCAGCCGGGCCGCGGCGAGCTTCTCGCGCAGCCGCGCGGCCAGCTCGCGGTGCGCGGCCTCATTGGCCTGCCAGGCGTCGGACCCCGGGTCGGCGCCGCTTCGCAGCACCGGTGCCTGCTCCATCGCTACGGCCCCCCTCGCGGTTAGTGGTCGTTAACTCACCCATCAGGTTAACGACCACTAACCCCGCTGTCTAGAATTGCTTCCATGAGCACGCAAGCCCCTGCACCGACCCGCCGCGAACAGATCCTCAAGGAGGCCGCCCGGCTCTTCGCCGAGCGCGGCTTCCACGGCGTCGGCGTCGACGAGATAGGCGCGGCGGTCGGCATCAGCGGCCCCGGCCTCTACCGTCACTTCGCCGGGAAGGACGCGATGCTGGCCGAGCTGCTGGTCGGCATCAGCGGCCGGTTGCTGACGGGCGGCAAGCGGCGCACCGCGGAGGCGGCGGAGGCCGGGGACGCCCCGGCGGTGGTGCTGGACTCGCTGATCGAGGGCCACATCGACTTCGCCCTGGACGACCGCCCGCTGATCATCCTCCACGACCGCGAGCTGGACCGGCTCCGGGACACCGACCGCAAGCTGGTGCGCTCGCTCCAGCGGCGGTACGTGGAGCTGTGGGTCGAGGTCGTCCGGCAGGTCTACCCGGGGCTCGCCGAGGCCGACGCCCGGGCGTGTGTCCATGTCGTGTTCGGGCTGCTCAACTCGACCCCGCATCTGGGCCGCCCCGGCGCCCTCCCGGGCCGCGAGGCCACCGCCGCCCTGCTGCACCGCATGGCCCTGGGTGCGTTCGGCGCCGCCCACGCCTCGGACGGCTCCGCCCACCCCTCGGACGCTCTGGACAGGTGAGGTGACTGGCCGGTAGCTTCGGCTGAGCAAGCGCTTAGCCAGAGGGAGGCCGCAGAGATGCGTCGCACCGTGTTCAACGAGGACCACGAAGCATTCCGGGAGACCATCCGCGACTTCATCGCCGCCGAGGTCGTGCCGTACTACGAGGAGTGGCGGGAGGCCGGTCAGGCCCCGCGCGACTTCTACAAGAAGCTCGGCGAGCTGGGCATCTTCGGCATCGAGGTCCCCGAGGAGTACGGCGGCGCGGGCGAGACCAGCTTCAAGTTCAACGCGGTCATCACCGAGGAGTGCGCCCGCGCCGGGGTGAGCTTCGGCGGCAGCAGCGTCCACACCGCGCTCTGTCTCCCGTACATCCTCAAGTACGCCAACGAGGAGCAGAAGCGGCGCTGGCTGCCCTCCTTCGTCTCCGGCGACCTGATGACCGCCATCGCCATGACCGAGCCGGGCACCGGTTCGGACCTGGCGGGTATGAAGACCACCGCCAAGCTGTCCGAGGACGGCACCCACTACGTGCTCAACGGCGCCAAGACCTTCATCACCGGCGGCGTGCTCGCCGACCGCGTCCTGGTCTGCGCCCGGACCGCCCCCGCCACCCCCGAGGACCGCCGCGCGGGCATATCCATCCTGGTCGTGGACACCAGGAGCGAGGGCTACGCGGTCGGCCGCAAGCTGGAGAAGCTGGGGCTGAAGACGTCCGACACCGCCGAGCTGTCGTTCACCGACGTCAAGGTGCCGGTGGAGGACCTGCTGGGCGAGGAGGGCAAGGCCTTCGGCTACCTCGCGCACAACCTGCCGCAGGAGCGCCTGGGCATCGCCGTCGGCGCGTACGCGCAGGCCGCCGCGGCGGTCGAGTTCGCCAAGGCCTACGTCCAGGACCGCGAGGTCTTCGGCAAGAGCGTGGCGACCTTCCAGAACACCAAGTTCACGCTGGCCGACTGCAAGGCCGAGGTGGACGCGATGCAGGCGGTCGTGGACCGGGCCCTGGACGCGCATGACGCCGAGGAGCTGACCGCCGCCGACGCCGCCTCGGCGAAGCTGTTCACCACCGAGCGCGCGGCCGTCGTCATCGACAAGTGCCTGCAGCTGCACGGCGGTTACGGCTACATGATGGAGTACCCCATCGCCCGGCTGTACGCGGACACCCGTGTCACCCGCATCTACGGCGGGACCAGCGAGGTCATGCGGTCCATCGTCGCCAAGTCGATGGGGCTGTGACGGTCGTCATGTGCACGCCCATCGGCAACGGTGTCGCAACACGGGTCTGCAAGACTGCTTGAACCATGAATGACGCACTACAGAGCCTGCTCGACCTGCTCGACCTCGAACAGATCGAAGAGGACATCTTCCGCGGCACCAGCGATGCCGCACCTCTCGTGCCGCGGGTCTTCGGCGGCCAGGTGGCCGCCCAGGCCCTGGTCGCCGCGGGCCGCACGGTCCCGGAGGACCGTCCGCCGCACTCGCTGCACGCCTACTTCCTGCGGCCCGGCGACCCCGGGGCGCCGATCGTCTACACGGTCGACCGGATCCGCGACGGCTTCTCCTTCACGACCCGCCGCGTGGTCGCCGTCCAGCACGGGCAGCCGATCTTCCATCTGTCCGCCTCCTTCCAGCTGTACGAGGAGGGGCTGGAGCACCAGGAGCCGATGCCGGAGGTACCGGACCCGCTCTCGCTGCCCACCGCCGAGGAGCTGCTGCCCCGGTACGAGCACCTGCTCGCCGGGCCGGGGGTGGTCGACCGGATGCTGCAGGCGCGGGCCGCCGTCGACCTGCGGTACGTGGACGCTCCGCCGTACGGCAGCGTCGGACAGCCCCGTCAGCCGAAGTCGCAGGTTTGGTTCCGGACCGACGGCAAACTGGACGGCGTCGCCGACGATCCGCTGCTGCACGTCTGCCTGGCCACCTATGTGTCCGACATGACACTGCTGGACTCGGTGCTCCTCGCCCACGGCCGAGGCGGCTGGGCGGTCGGGGACATCGTCGGCGCCAGCCTCGACCACGCCATGTGGTTCCACCGGCCGTTCCGGGTGGACGACTGGCTGTTGTACGACCAGGAGAGCCCGTCCTCGTCCGGCGGCCGCGGGCTCGCCAAGGGCCGTATCTTCACCGCCGACGGGCGGCTGGCCGTCTCGGTGATCCAGGAAGGGGTCATGCGGGTCCCGCGCCCGAAGAAGTGATCCCCGGGAGGGGTGAGGTGACGCGCGTCAACCCTGGCGTACGGCCGGTCTGATCGACGTACGGCCCGGTCTGACGCGCGTCCCGGGGCGGCGCGTCAGAACTGGGCCGTCAGCCCCGCCGCGTCCAGCAGATAGGCCGTCATCGGCGCGTAGAACTTCGGATCGGTGACGTGGTCGTCCAGCGGGACCACCGTCTGAAGCGTCCCCTCCGCCTCGCCGAGGAACAGCGCCGGGTCGTTGCAGTCCGCGTACCCTACCGCGTCGATGCCGCGCTGCCCCGCGCACCCCGCCCAGCCGTGGTCGGCGACCACCAGGTCCGGCAGCGGCCGCCCCTCCCGGGCCAGCCCGTCCAGGATGGCCGCCATGGGGGCGGGGGAGTGGGTGTGCCACAGCGTGGCGCCGCGCTCCAGCATGGCCACGTCACAGAACTGGAAGACGTACCCCTCGTCCGCGTGCAGCCCGCCCGGGATCTCCACGATCTCGCACCCCGCCGCGTGCAGCGCCGACGCCGTGGCGCTGTGCACCTCCAGCAGCCCGCCCGGGTGGCCGGTGGCGAACAGCACCCGCTCCCGCGCCTCGGCCGCCTTCCGCAGCACCGACGCCATCCGGTCCAGCGCGCCGACGGTCAGCTCCGGGTCGATCGTGTCCTGCCCGGTGCGGTGCTCCGGGTCGTCGATCACTCCGCACCGCTCCGCCATGACGGCCAGCACGTCCTGCTCGTCCACCCAGCGGTCGCCCAGTTCCAGCCCCAGCCAGTAGTGGCGGTCGCCGTTCGCGAGCTTGCGGTAGTGGGAGAGGTTGTTCTCGCGCGGGGTGGCGACGTCACCCGCGATGCGCGTACGGACGAGATGGTCGATCAGTTCGGCACGGCTGGGCACGGTACTGGGTATCGGCATGTGGCCCATTGTCGCCCCTGTGTCAGGGAAATGGGGCGCATTGCTCGCCGTGTGGACGTGACGCGGTCATGGCGAGCCGGGGGCGCCCCGGGGAGCCCCCGGTAGGGGCGCGCCGGGCCGCCCCTACCGTCAGGGACGGTGACTACCGGCTGGGACGGCGGCTACGACCGGCCCCGCCGCCGGACCCACGGCCCGTCGCGCCACCGGACCCGCGCCCGGCACCGCCGCCGGATCCGCGCCCGGCGCCGCCACCGGAACCCCGGCCCGATCCGCCGCCGGATCCGCGTCCGGCGCCGCCGCCGGAGCCGCGCCCACCGCCGCCGCCGGAGCCGGCGCCGCGCCCGCCTCCGCCGCTGCGGCGCGTCTGCCGGGGGCCGGACGCCTGCCGCTGGGCGGGCGGGGCACTGATCGTCACCGGGACGCCCGACGGCTCCTGGGCGCCGGTGATCCGGGTCAGCTCTTCGTCGGTCGAGTGCACCCGGGCCGTGTTCGGGGTGATGCCCGCGGCGGACATCAGCCGGGTCATCTCGCGGCGCTGGTCGGGCAGGACGAGCGTGACGACGCTGCCGGAGCCGCCTGCGCGCGCGGTGCGCCCGCCGCGGTGCAGATAGTCCTTGTGGTCCGCGGGCGGATCCACGTTGACGACCAGGTCGAGGTCGTCGACATGGATGCCGCGGGCCGCGACGTTCGTGGCCACCAGCGCGGTGACGTCGCCGGTCTTGAAGCGCTCCAGGGTCTTGGTGCGCTGCGGCTGGGACTTGCCGCCGTGCAGCGCCGCCGCCCGTACGCCGTTGGCCAGCAGGTGGCGGGTGAGCCGGTCGACGGCGTGCTTGGTGTCCAGGAACATGATCACGCGGCCGTCCCGCGCGGCGACCCGGGTCGCGACGGAGCGCTTGTCGGTGTCCGCGATGTGCAGCACATGGTGCTCCATCGTGGTGACCGCGCCCGCCGAGGCGTCGACCGAGTGCAGCGCCGGGTCGGTCAGGAACTCGCGCACCAGGCGGCTGATGGCGCCGTCGAGGGTCGCGGAGAACAGCAGGCGCTGGCCATCGGTCGGCACCTGCCGCAGCAGCTTGGTCACCTGGGGGAGGAACCCCATGTCGGCCATCTGGTCGGCCTCGTCGAGGACGGTGATGCGCACCTGGTCCAGACGGCAGTCGCCGCGGTCGATCAGGTCGTGGAGGCGGCCCGGGGTCGCGATGACCACCTCGGCGCCGTTGCGCAGATCGTTGGCCTGCCGGTTGATCGACATGCCGCCCACCACGGTGGTCGGCCGCAGCCGCAGCCGCCGGGCGTAGGGCGTGAGCGCGTCGGAGACCTGCTGGGCCAGCTCCCGCGTCGGCACCAGGACCAGGGCGAGCGGACGCCGGGGCTCCGCGCGCTGTCCGGCGGTGCGGGCCAGCAGCGCCAGGCCGAAGGCCAGGGTCTTGCCGGAGCCGGTCTGCGCGCGCCCGAGGACGTCACGGCCCGCGAGAGCGCTGGGGAGGGTGGCCGCCTGGATCGGGAACGGCACGGTGACGCCCTGCTGCGTCAGCTCCGCGGCGAGACCGTCCGGAAGGTCCAGCTCCGCGAACGTGGCGACGGCGGGCAGCACCGGGGTGGTGCCGGGCGGCAGGGCGAATTCGTTGCCGCCGTCGGAGGGACGGCTGGTACGAACGGGGGAGCGGGAGTGTGACCGGGGCTTACGGGGCGAGCGGGCGTAACGGCTCATGCGGCGCCTTCCTGGAACGGGCGGGGATCGGCCCGCGGAAAGCGGGCACGAGCCGGGGCCCGCACCTCTTCAGGTGCGGGCCCCGGCTCGCGGTATGCGCTGCGTCAGGCGGGAACGATGTTCTCGGCCTGCGGGCCCTTCTGGCCCTGCGTGACGTCGAACGACACCTTCTGGCCTTCCTGCAGCTCACGGAAGCCCTGGGTGGCGATGTTCGAGTAGTGGGCGAAGACGTCGGCGCCGCCGCCGTCCTGCTCGATGAAGCCGTAACCCTTTTCCGAGTTGAACCACTTCACGGTGCCGGTGGCCATGTCATTTCTCCTTCAATGGGGGTCGATCCGGATTCCACACTGCGCGGAACCCGCGTCGCCGCATTGACTCCCATCCGGAAATGACCGGTTAAAACAAAAATGCGCCTGAGGCTACATCCCGTCAGGCGCACATAACGTTCATGGGTACCAAAACTGCAACTACCACGACTCTAACACGCGCGAGCCCGCACGGGGAGGTACGGATGGGGGCGGACGGGGGGAGACGCCGGTCACTCGGCAGCCGGTCGCGCGGCAGTCGCGCGGCAATGGACGCGGTGTCCAAAACGCCCGGGCGTGGTGCTGGGGAACGTACATGTGGTGGAGCGGCGGCCCTGCCTACGCTCGCATGCATGACCGCAGCAGACCGTGAGCCCACCGCAGCCCCCGTAGGCCCCGTCGACTCATCCCGCATCCCGCGCTACGCGGGCCCCGCCACGTTCGCCCGGCTGCCGCGTGTCGACGAGGTCGGCGGTACGGCGGACGTCGCCGTGGTCGGGGTGCCCTTCGACACCGGCGTCTCCTACCGCCCCGGCGCCCGCTTCGGCGGCAACGCCATCCGTGAGGCGTCCCGGCTGCTGCGCCCGTACAACCCGGCGCAGGACGCGTCCCCCTTCGCGCTCGCCCAGGTCGCCGACGCCGGGGACATCGCCGCGAACCCGTTCAACATCGACGAGGCCGTGGAGACCGTCCAGGCGGCTGCCGACGACATCCTCGACAGCGGCGCCCGGCTCATGACCCTCGGCGGCGACCACACCATCGCCCTCCCGCTGCTGCGGTCCGTCGCCCGTAAGCACGGCCCGGTCGCCCTGCTCCACTTCGACGCGCACCTGGATACCTGGGACACCTACTTCGGCGCCGAGTACACCCACGGCACGCCCTTCAGGCGCGCCGTCGAGGAGGGCATCCTCGACACCGCCGCCCTCTCGCACGTCGGCACCCGGGGTCCGCTGTACGGCAAGCAGGACCTGGACGACGACCAGAAGATGGGCTTCGGCATCGTCACCTCCGCCGACGTCATGCGGCGCGGCGTGGACGAGGTGGCCGACCAGCTGCGGCAGCGCATCGGGGACCGTCCCCTCTACATCTCCATCGACATCGACGTCCTGGACCCGGCCCACGCCCCCGGCACCGGCACCCCAGAGGCGGGCGGCCTCACCTCCCGCGAGCTGCTGGAGATCCTGCGCGGCCTGGCCGGCTGCCACCTGGTCTCCGCCGACCTGGTCGAGGTCGCCCCGGCGTACGACCACGCGGAGATCACCGCGGTGGCGGCGTCCCACACGGCGTACGAACTGACGACGATCATGGCCCGCCAGATCGCCGCCTCGCGCACCGCCTGAGCAGGTACGGGGGGTACTGGTGCCGTCCTCCACGGGGCCTCTAGCGGCTGCCGCTCCAATGGCCTCCCCGATCACGGGAATCGGGGGAAACGGAGGTACTGACCCCAGCTGATCCCTCGCGGTAGTCGCACTCACCGTGCCGCCCCGGTCGCCGTCTCCTCCCCCGACGGCCGCCGGGGCGGTGTCGTCATGTGCCGGTCCCGTCCGTGCGGTCAGGGATCAGGGGGCCAGGGGGGCAGAGGATCAGGGCGTCTCCGGGAGGTCCCGCGGGCCGTACAGCGCCGCCGGGGTGCCGGTGTGGAGGGCCCAGTAGCGGTCGCCGTAGGACCAGTGCCACCACTCGGTGGGGTAGTTGACCAGCCCGGCGGAGGTCAGCGCCGCGCCCAGGGCGTCCCGGTGGGCGCGGGCCCCGGCGGGGATGTTCGCCGCCTGCGTGTAGCAGGCGCGGGCGCTCTCCTCCGGGGTCGCGTCCCAGGGCGTGCCCATGTCCAGCTCGCGCCCGTCCGCGTCGGCGAGGGTGAGGTCGACGGCGGCGCCCGCGCTGTGCGGGGCGAGTTCGGGCGGCGATACGTAGCGGCTCGCCGCCGCCCGGATCTCCCCGCCGGACCAGGCGGGGTGCGCGGCGCGCAGCCGGGCCGAGTAGCGCTCGAAGTAGTGCCGCTGCAGCTCCGGTGGCCGGTAGCCCTCGATGAACAGCAGCCGCGTTCCCGGTGGCAGCGCCGACTGCGCCGTCAGCAGCCGCTCCAGCAGACCGCGCCGCAGATAGGCGTACGCCCCGGCGGGGTCAGCCGCCCGCCCGTCGACCAGCAGCCGAGGCTCGCGGCGTACGTCCGCCAGCGGCTCCCCGCACTCCCTGACCGGGATGGCCGCGACCCTCGGGTCGGACATCAAGGTGATTTGAGACATGGGGTGATCGTCGCAGGTGTGGGTGGTGCCCCCGCGCGATGCGCCCCCGCGTCGTACCCGTAATACCTGAGAGCTAGTTGGCGAGTGCACCCCCTGGAGTGACGCCAACTACCCGCCCTGCTCCCTACCTTCCTTACATACGACATCCGGCACGGAAGGGGGAAAGCGATGGCATTCCGTGTGCGCGGCCGCCTGCGTCGCACTCTGCTCGGTGTGCTCGTCGCCGCCTCGGTGGCCGTGCCGGTGGCGGGGGCCGCGCGGCCCTCGGCGGTCCCGGCGCCCGCACCGTCGGCGCTGCCTCCGCTGACCGCCGCGACGCCCGCCGCCCTCGACGCGCGCTATGCGGCCCACCGCGCGGACATACGGTCCGCGGAGCGGATGGCCGCCGACCACGGCGACCGGCGGCGGGCGGCCGCGCTGCGGGGGATGGCGGGCGGCGCGCGGCAGTTCCTCTCCTTCGACGGGCGGGACGGGGGCCGTTCCGTCGAGGTCTTCGGGGATCTGTCGCGCGCCACGCGGGTCGCGGTCCTGGTGCCGGGCTCGGACACCAGCCTCGACCGGTACGGGCGCCTGCGCGCCGGGGCCGTCGCGCTGCGGCACCAACTGGGGGAGCGGGGCGCCGTCGTCGCCTGGCTCGGGTACGAGACGCCGGGCACGGTGAGCCCCGAGGTGCTGACGGCGGGGCGGGCCGACCGTGCGGCACCCGGGCTCGCCTCCTTCGTCGGGGAGTTGGCCACGGCCGTGCCCCGGGCCCGGATATCGCTGCTCTGCCACTCTTACGGCTCGCTGGTCTGCGCCCGGGCCGCGTCCGGGGTGGCGGTCGCGGCCATCGTCCTCTACGGCAGCCCCGGTGTCGGCGCCGACAGTGTCAGCCAGTTGCACACCCGGGCCGCCGTCTGGGCGGGCCGGGGCGCGCACGACTGGATCGGTGGCGTCCCGCATGTGCGGATTCCGCTGCTGTTCACCACCGTCGGGCTGGGCACCGATCCCGTCTCGAAGGGGTTCGGCGCCCGGATATTCGACGCGGGCGGCGGCGGCCACAGCGACTACCTGAGGCCCGGTTCCACCAGCCTGAGGAGCCTGGCCCGGATCGTGGGGGACGGCCGTGCGTGAGCTGATCCGGCGCATCGACGCCGCCACCCCGCCCGACCGCGACCGCGCCGTGGACGCGCTGCGCGCCTTCGCCATCCTCGGCGTGGTGCTCGGCCACTGGCTGGTGACCGCTCTCGTCGCCGACAGCGGCACGGTGCGGGCCGCGAGTCCGCTGCTGTACCAGCCCCATCTCGTCCCGATCTCCTGGGTGTTGCAGACCCTCGCGGTGTTCTTCCTGGTGGGAGGGCAGATGGGCGCGCGCGGTCAGGCGTGCGCGCAGGCCAGGGGAGTCACATACCGGCAGTGGCTGGGCGCCCGGATGGCCCGGCTGTTCCGGCCGGTCGCGGCGGTGCTGGTGGTGTGGGCCCTGGCGGCGGGGGCGATGCTGGCCTCGGGGGTGGGTCTGACGACCCTGCACACCCTGCTCAAGCTGGTGCTGTCACCGCTGTGGTTCCTGCTGGTCTTCGCGGCGCTCACGGCGGCGACCCCGCTGGTGGCGCGGCTGCATCCGCTGTGGCCGCTCGCCGTCGTCCTCTATGTCGACCTGTACCGCTTCGGCTTCGGCGGGCCCGCCTGGCTCGGCTGGATCAATCTGGCGGCGGGCTGGCTGGTCCCGTACTGCCTGGGCGCGGCATGGGCGCGCGGAGGGCTGCGGGGGCGCATGACCGGATGGGTGCTGCTGCTCGGGGGCGGGGTGGCCACGGCCGGTCTGGTCCTGTTCGGCGGCTATCCGGCGGCCATGGTCGGGGTGCCCGGCGCCGCGATATCCAACCTCAACCCGCCGACCCTGGCGGCCGTCACCTTCGGCCTGGCCCAGTGCGGGGCGGCGCTGCTGCTGCTCGGCCCGCTGCGGCGGGTGCTGGCACGGCCCGCCGTATGGGCGGTGGTGGCGCTGCTGAACGTCTCCGCGATGACCATCTTCCTGTGGCACCAGACCGCGATGATGGCCGTCACTTCGACCATGCTGCGGCTCACCGGCCCACTGCCCGGTCTGCACACCGTGCCCGACGGGCCGGGCTGGCTGGCGGCCCGGCTGATATGGCTGCCGGTGTTCGCGGCGGCGCTGCTGGTGTGCCGGGCGGCGTTCGGCGCGTATGAGCGGGGCAGACCGCGCACGGCAGGACGGGTGGTGCGCGAGGGCCGCCCGGGCGGGGCCGCGAGGGAGACGCGGAAGGGAGACACGAAGGGGAGCGGGAGCGGTGCGGCGTGGATAAGGTCGCGTCCATGAGGGGGCGGGGGTGGGTGGTGAAGGTGACGCGGGGGCTGCGGGCGGTTCCGGGCATCCTGCGCGAGGACCTGTGGACGACGGCGGCCGATCCGCTGCCGCGCCGGGGCGGACCGAGCTGGCTGGACTGGCTGCCCGCGTTCGCACTCCCGGTCGTGCTGGGCGCGGTGGTGCTGTTCATCGCCTGCGCCGACAAATACGCGGAGCTGTACGGGTTCGGCCAGGGCGTCGGCACCCTGCTTGCCGCCGTCCAGTCCGTGGCGCTGGCGGCGGCGCTGTTCCGGCCGGTCCCGGCGTGGTGGGCGATCACGGCCGTGACGGTGGTGATCGCGTGGTTCAGGTCCGGGGCCGTCCCCGAGGCCACGTTCCCCTGGTCCGGCGAGGGGCTGACCGTGCAGGCGTTGGTGCTGTTCCTGCTGGCCCTGCGCACCCGCCCCCGGATCGCGGCCGAGGTGCTGGCGATCAGCCTGCTGGTGTGCGTGGCCTGCCGCGCCTTCACCGCCCCGGCGCCCGTCCCCGACTCCGACCCCGGCTTGGTCATCTCGGTCCTGACGACCGCCGTGGTGGTCGGCACCGCGCTGCGCGGCCGCCGGGTGGCCCGGGCGCGACTGGTCGAGCAGCAGGAGCTGACCGCCGAGGAGCGGGCCCGGCGCACCCTGCTGGAGGAGCGCAACCGGATCGCCCGGGAGCTGCACGACGTGGTCGCCCACCACATGTCGGTGATCTCCATCCAGGCGCAAGTCGCCCCGCATCTGACCGAGAACCCCTCCGACGAGCTGAAGGAGAACCTGGCGGGCATCCGCCGCAGCGCGGTCGAGGCGCTGACCGAGCTGCGCCGGGTGCTGGGCGTGCTGCGCTCCGAGGACGCCCTCGCCGATGGCGTCCGGCATGCCCCGCAGCCCACCCTGGACCGGTTGGACGAACTGGTGGACACGGTGCGGGGGACCGGGGTCGCGATCGCCACCGAGATCTGCGGGGAGCGGCGGTCGCTGCCGCCGGGCATCGAGCTGTCAGCGTTCCGCATCGTGCAGGAGGCGCTGAGCAATGTGATGCGGCACGCACCGGGCGCGGAGGTGCGGGTGGAGATCGGGTACCACCCGGACGGGCTCACCGTCTGGGTCGTCAACACCGCCCCGGACCGGCCCACCCCGCCCTCGCCGGGCGCCGGGCACGGGCTGCTCGGGATGCGGGAGCGCGTCGCGATGCTGCGGGGCGAGCTGGCCACCGGCCCCACCCCGGACGGGGGTTACGAGGTGGCCGCCGTGCTGCCCATGCGCCACGCCACCGCAGCCGCCACGGCCACCGCAGCCGCCACGGCCACCGAGACCGTCGAGGATCCCGTATGACCATGAGCATTCGCGTCCTGATCGCCGACGACCAGAGCATGGTCCGCCAGGGCTTCACGGTGCTGCTGAACGCCGAATCCGGCATCGAGGTCGTCGGCCAGGCCGTGGACGGGGAGGACGCCATCGCGCAGGTCGCCGAACTCGCCCCCGATGTCGTCCTGATGGACATCCGGATGCCCGGGCTCGGCGGCATCGAGGCCACCCGTCGGCTCACCGAACCCGGCGGCGCCACCGTCAAGGTCCTCGTCCTCACCACCTTCGACCTCGACGAGTATGTGTACGAGGCGCTGCGCGCGGGCGCGTCCGGGTTTCTGCTGAAGGACGCGTCGGCCGAGGAACTGGCCCATGCGGTACGGGTGGTGGCGGCCGGGGACGCGCTGCTCGCCCCGAACATCACCAAGCGCCTGATCACCGAGTTCTCCCGGGTGTCCGCCGCCGCCCCGCGCGCCCCGCTCAAGGACCGCGTCGGCGCTCTGACGGAGCGCGAGACCGAGGTGCTGGCCCTGATCGCACAGGGCCTGTCGAACGGGGAAATCGCCACCCGGCTGGTGGTGGCCGAGCAGACCGTGAAGACCCATGTCGGCCGGATCCTCCTCAAGCTGGGCCTGCGCGACCGCACTCAGGCCGCGGTCTACGCCTACGAGACCGGTCTTGTGCGCCCGACGGCGTTCTGACAGCCCGCGTTCCGACCGCCGTGGTCCGACCCGTGAACGCGTGTTCAGTTAGTGAAGGCGTTGCTCCATCCATTGACCTGTTGTGTTCACCTCTTTATCGTCACTGCGACCGTCACCGGCGAACCACGACGGAGAACAATGACGTACTCCAACCCCCGGCTGCCGCGCGCCGCCCGGCTGATCGCCCCGCTGCTCGTCTGCGGGCTGATCGCCGCCGTGCCCCCGGCGTCCGCCGCTCCCGAATCCGACTCCTCAGCGGCGGCCCGTGCCGGCGGCGGGGGATGTGCGCGTGGGCCGTCCGACGGCTGGGCGCAGACCTCCGACCGCATCGATCCGAAGGACAGCTACCACGCGTACGTGGGCAACGGCTATCTCGGGCAGCGCGTGCCGCCGAACGGCACCGGCTACACGGGCGGCGGCGACAAGACCGGATGGCCGCTTTTCACACCCCGGTACGACGGCTCGTTCGTCTCCGGCCTGTACGGGCACAACAAGAAGACCACCGAGAACCGGCAGGTCGCCGCCGCCATCCCCACCTGGTCCACGCTCAACGTGGCCACCGGGGGCAAGGGCTCGGAGACCTTCGGCTCCGACACGTCCGCCGGTCGCATCTCGCACTACCGGCAGACCGTCTTCCTGCGCTGCGGCTTCGTCCGCACGTCCCTCACCTGGACGGCGTCTGACGGCCGCGCCACCGACCTCACCTACGACGTGCTCGCCGACCGCAACGACGCCCATGTGGGCGCCGTACGGCTGCGCATGACCCCGCACTGGAGCGGCGACGCCACCGTCACCGACCGCATCGACGGGCGCGGCGCGCGCCGCATGACGCAGACCGGCGGCGGGACGCATGGCGACCGTACGGTCGATGTGGCGTTCCGTACGGACGGCACCAAGACCGAGGGCGCCGTCGCGTCCACGCTGCGGCCCGGCCGTAACGTACAGAAGGCGAACGAGCAACGGCCCGAGGAGAGCGGCAAGTTGAGCGCCCGGCAGGGCGTCCGCTTCCCGGTGCGCCAGGGCCGGGCCTACGAGTTCACCAAGTACGTCGGCGTCGACACCGCGCTGACCTCCCACGCCCCGCGCGCCGACGCCGTCGCCGCCTCCCGCCGGGCCGCCGACCGTGGCTGGCCCGCGCTGTTCACCGAGCACACCGCCGCCTGGCGGAAGCTCTGGCGCTCCGACATCGAGATCGGCGGCCGCAGGCAGCGCGACCTCCAGGGCTGGGTGCGTTCCGCGCAGTACGGGCTGCTGTCCGCCACCCGCGCCGGTTCCCGCAACAGCATCTCCCCGACCGGGCTGACCAGCGACAACTACGGCGGCCTGGTCTTCTGGGACGCCGAGACCTGGATGTACCCGGGGCTGCTGGCGAGCCACCCCGAACTGGCCAAGTCCGTGGTCGAGTACCGCTACAAGACCCGCGCCGGGGCCCGTACGAACGCGCGCAAGCTCGGCTACCCCGGCCTCTTCTACCCCTGGACCAGCGCGAGCAAGGGCGGGCTGTGGAGCGAGTGCCACAGCTGGGACCCGCCGCACTGCCGCACCCAGAACCACCTCCAGAGCGATATCGCGCTCGCCGCCTGGCAGTACTTCCAGGCCACCGGGGACGCCGCCTGGCTGCGCGAGCGCGGCTGGCCGGTGCTCAAGGGGATCGCCGAGTTCTGGGCCGGGCGCGCCACCCGCAACGACGACGGCAGCTACTCCATCAGAGACGTCGCGGGCCCCGACGAGTACAGCAACGGCGTGGACGACGCGGTGTTCACCAACGCCGGAGCCGCCACCGCCCTGCGCGACGCCGCCCGCGCCGCCCGCGTCCTCGGCGAGAAGCCCCCCGCCGCCTGGGCCCGGATCGCGGACAAGCTGCGCATCCCGTACGACAAGAAGAAGCAGGTCTTCCAGCAGTACGACGGCTACAAGGGCTCGCTGATCAAGCAGGCGGACACCGTGCTGCTCATGTATCCGCTGGAATGGCCGATGTCCGGGGAGTCCGCCGCGAAGACGCTCGACTACTACGCGGCGCGCACCGACCCCGACGGCCCGGCCATGACCGACTCGGTGCACGCGATCGACGCCGCGTCCATCGGGGAGCCCGGCTGCTCCTCGTACACGTATCTGATGCGCTCCATCAAGCCGTTCGTGCGCGGCCCGTTCGACCAGTTCTCGGAGGCGCGCGGCGAGAAGGCGGGCGCCAACGACCCGCTGGCCGGGTCCCCCGCGCAGGACTTCCTCACCGGCAAGGGCGGCTTCCTCCAGGTCTTCACCCACGGCCTGACCGGGATGCGGATGCGCGAGGACGCGGTGCGCCTCGACCCGATGCTGCCGCCGCAGCTCCGCGACGGCGTCACGCTGCGCGGCCTGCGCTGGCAGGGCCGTACGTACGACGTGGCGATCGGCCCGCACGAGACGACGGTGCGGCTGACCGCCGGGGCGCCGTTCGACATCGAGACGCCGCAGGGCGGGAAGCAGGTCGTGAGCGAGGGCGCCCCCGCCGTCCTCAAGACCCGCCGCCCGGACCTCACCCCGACCACCAACCTCGCCCGCTGCCAGGAGGCGACGGCGAGTTCGCGGGAGCCGGGCATGGAGCCGGGCGCCGCCCTCGACGGCAACGCGGCCACCGCCTGGGTGCCCGACGCCGCCCGGGGCACGCTCACCGCCGACCTCGGCCGGACCGTACGGATCGGAGAGGTGACCCCGGAGTGGACCTCCACCCGGCCCGCCGCGCACCGCACCCAGACGTCGCTGGACGGCAGGCACTGGCGTGACGGTGCGACGGGCCCGGCCCGCTACGTCCGCGTCACGCTGCGCTCGGCGGACGACAAGAAGCGCGCGGGCATCGAGGAGCTGAAGGTCACCAAATAAGGCACGCGTGCAGTGCACGGAACATCAAGGACTGTGCACTGCACGCCAACGACATCCGGCCGCCGACGGTCCATCCTGAACAGGGAAGGTGAGCAGGGCTTCGACGGGGGGAGGCCCTGCTTATTTCCCCCCGGGCGTGCCCTGTAGTTCGAGGCCTCCCTGCGACAGGGCCGTCCGGCGGAATTCCCGGGGCGGCATGCCGTACGTGCCGCGGAACGCGCGGCTGAAGTCGGCCGCGTGGCTGAAGCCCCAGCGCGCGGCGATGGCGTGGATGGGGGTGCCGCCCAGCGCGGGGTCGGCCAGGTCCTGGCAGCAGCGCTCCAGCCGCTGGGCGCGGATCCAGGCGGCGACGGTGTGCCCCTGCCGCTCGAAGAGCCGGTGGAGGTAGCGCACCGAGATGTGGTGGGCCGCGGCGATCGAGGCGGGGGTGAGATCGGATGTGTGCAGGTTCCGTCGCGCGAAGTCCTGGATCCGCAGGACGAGGGCGTTCCGGTGGCTCTCGGGGGCCATCCGGAGGGTGGCGGGCCCGGTCTCCGCGTCGCTGCCGTCCAGCTCGTGCGCGAGCAGCGCGGTCAGCAGATCGGCCACGACGGTGCCCAGGCGCTGCGCGTCGGCCGGGCGGTACGCGGCGTGCTCCGCGCCCAGCCGGATGAGGACGTCGGCGAGGAGGGCGCCGATCCCGGTCCGCCCCGACAACTGCCGTCCGAGCAGCTGGTTGAGGTCGGCCACCGGGAACGGCAGCAGGGACGGCGGGATGCCGATCGTCAACTCGTCCGTCCTGCCGCGCGCGATGGCCCCCTCGTACGGCAGGGAGGTGCAGGTGAGCATGAACTGACGGTCGCCCAGCGTCGTCGTCACGCCCCCGTGCACCATGTCGGCCTCGCCGCGCAGGTTCAGCTGGAGGTGGTACAGCTCCGGATCCGACCGCCGGATATGGGTCTTGGTCCGCTGGGTCCACAGCGAGGGGAAGGACGACCCGGCCACCGTGACCCGGCCCAGGTCCATGCCCCACATGGTCGCGCTGAAGTCGTCCTCGTGGGCGCTGCGCAGTTCCATCGGGACCATCGGCCCCTCGCACAGGGCGCGCCAGGCCGCGAACCGTTCCGAGGGCGGGATGTCGTCGATCTGGAGGTCCATATCGATCATCACCCTTCTGCTGTGCGGCGATCGCCTGATACGACCCTAGTCGGCCTCCATAAGTGTTCGCTGAACGATCCGGTAGTCAACCGTCCGTATGGGTGGGCGATCTGGGTGCCTCTCAGGGCGCGGTGAGCACGCGCGGGCCGTCGTCCGTGATCGCCACGGTGTGTTCGTTGTGCGTCGCCCGGCTGCCGTCGACCGTACGGAGCGTCCAGCCGTCGTCGTCCTCCCGGTACGCGTCCTGGCCGCCCGCCATGAGCATCGGCTCGATCGCCAGCACCAGCCCGTGCCGCAGCCGGTAACCGCGCCCCGGCCGCCCCTCGTTGGGAACCGGTGGGTCCTCGTGCATCTCCCGGCCCACGCCATGGCCGCCGAAGTCCGCGGGGATGCCGTAGCCAGCCGCCCGGCCGACCGTGCCGATGGCGTGCGCGATGTCGCCGATCCGGGCGCCGACGACGGCCGCCGCGATGCCCGCCTCCAGGGCCTTTCGGCCGGTCTCCACCAACCGCTGGTCCTCGGGGCGCGCGGTGCCGACGATGAAGCTGATCGCGCAGTCGCTGGCCCAGCCGTCGACGACCGCGCCGCAGTCGATGGAGACCAGATCGCCGTCGCGCAGCCGGTAGCCGTCCGGGATGCCGTGCACGATCGCGTCGTTGACCGAGGCGCAGATGGCCGCGGGGAAGGGGGTCGAGGCGAAGTGCGGCCGGTAGCCGAGGAACGGGGAGGTGGCCCCGGCGTCCCGCAGCACCTCCCGGGCCACCTCGTCCAGTTCGCGCAGGCGCACGCCGATGGCGGCGGCCTCGCGCGTCGCCGTGAGGATGCCCGCGGCGACCCGGCCCGCTTCCCGCATGGCGTCCAGTGACGCGTCCGTCTTGATCTCTACCACGGTGTGGCCTCCCTGCGTGCTACCCAATTCTTATACCGGTATTAGTATCACGGTCATGGTGCGCACTCCTCTCACTCCGCTGGAACGTGAACGCGGCCGCTTCCTCGGCGTCCTGCTGCGGCAGGCCCGTGGCGAACGGTCCATGGCGGACGTCGCCGCCGGTGCCGGGATCTCGGCGGAGACCCTCCGCAAGATCGAGACCGGCCGGGCCCCGACGCCCGCCTTCTTCACCATCGCCGCCCTCGCCGCGACCCTCGGTCTGCGGCTGGACGACATCGCCGCGCGCTGTGCCGCGGCCGCCGTCCCGGAGGAGGGGGCGCGCGACGAGGCGGCGTAGCGACCCCGCGTGAAACCCCGCGCCCCGGCCGGTTTATTTCGGAAGGATGAAATCCGCACGCCTGTGCGTTGGTCCTTCCGGTAGCAGTGGAAAACCGGGAGGTCACGAGTGGCGGACGGCAAGGGCGACAAACGCGACGAAGAGAACGAGCGCGGCAAAAGCGGCCATGCGGATGTGGGTGCGGACGCGGACGCGGACCGGGGCTGGGCGCGGCGGCTGACCCGCCTCTGCCTGCGGTACCGCCGTAACGTGCTGCTCGCGCTCGGGTCCTCGCTCGCCGGGATGGGCGTCATGGCGCTGGTCCCGCTCGTCACCAAGCTGATCATCGACGAGGTGATCGTCCAGCATGACCGGGCCCTCGCACCCTGGGCCGTCCTGCTGATCGTGGCCGCCCTCGTCGTCTACGCCCTCACCTACGTCCGCCGCTTCTACGGCGGACGGCTCGCGCTCGACGTCCAGCACGATCTGCGGACCGACATGTACGAGTCGCTGGTCCGCCTCGACGGCCGTCGCCAGGACGAGCTGTCCACCGGCCAGATCATCGGCCGCGCCACCAGCGACCTCCAGCTGATCCAGAGCCTGCTCTTCATGGTGCCGATGATGATCGGCAACGTGCTGCTCTTCCTGGTCTCGATCGTCGTGATGGCGGTGCTCTCCCCGCTGCTCACCGTCGTCGCCCTCGCCGTCGCCCCCGCCCTGTGGGTGCTCGCCTCGCGCAGCCGCGTCAAGCTCTTCCCGGCCACCTGGTACGCCCAGGGGCAGGCGGCCGCCGTCGCCGGGGTCGTGGACGGGGCGGTGACCGGCGTCCGCGTCGTCAAGGGCTTCGGCCAGGAGGGCCAGGAGACCGGCAAGCTCCGCGAGGTCGGCCGCCGCCTCTTCGCCGCCCGGCTGCGCACGGTCCGGCTGAACGCCCGCTACACCCCCGCCCTCCAGGCCGTTCCCGCCCTCGGCCAGGTCGCGATGCTGGCACTCGGCGGCTGGATGGCCACGCGCGGGCAGATCACCCTCGGCACGTTCGTCGCCTTCTCGACGTATCTCGCGCAGCTCGTCGGCCCGGTGCGGATGCTCACCATGATGCTGACCGTCGGCCAGCAGGCCCGGGCCGGAGTCGAGCGGGTCTTCGAACTCATCGACACCGAACCGGTCATCCAGGAGCGCCCGGACGCCCGCGAACTGCCCACGGACGCGCCCGCGACGGTCGAATTCGATCACGTCACCTTCGGCTACGACCCTGACCGGCCCGTGCTCTCCGATGTGTCGCTGCGCATCGAACCGGGCGAGACGGTCGCCGTGGTCGGCGCCTCGGGCAGCGGCAAGTCCACCCTGTCCCTGCTGCTGCCCCGCTTCTACGACGTGACGGACGGCGCGGTGCGGGTCGGCGGCCACGATGTGCGCGAGCTGACGTACGCGTCGCTGCGCGATGCCATCGGGCTCGTTCCGGAAGACAGCTTCCTCTTCTCCGACACCGTGCGCGCCAACCTCGCCTACGGGCTGCCGGACGCCGACGATGAGCAGATCAGGGCCGCCGCCCGGGCCGCCCAGGCCGACGGCTTCATCTCCGCCCTCCCGGACGGCTACGACACCGAGGTCGGCGAGCAGGGCCTCACCCTCTCCGGCGGCCAGCGCCAGCGCATGGCCCTGGCCCGCGCGATCCTCACCGACCCCCGGCTGCTCGTCCTCGACGACGCCACGTCGGCGGTCGACGCGCGCGTCGAGCACGAGATCCACGAGGCGCTGCGGGGTGTGATGGCTGGGCGTACGACCCTTCTCATCGCCCACCGCCTCTCCACCCTCGCCCTCGCCGACCGCATCGCCGTCCTGGACGGCGGCGCTCTGGTGGACGTCGGCACGGACGACGAACTGCGGGGGCGCTGCGAGCTGTACCGCCGCCTGCTGACCGACCCGGACGAGCTGAGCGGCATCACCCGCGACCCGGCCGGACGCCTCGCCGTACGGCCGCGCGGCGGCGACGACCCGGAGCACGCGAACGCGCGGGTGAACGCGGCCGGGCTCGCCGGGTCCTTCGGCGGCGAGGCCGCCGCCACCGGGCTGGTCGAGCCGTGCCAGGACAGCACCGCCCATACGAACGGCGACCGGTCGCCGTCGCGCGGCGGCGACGACCCCGCGCACGCGGCACCGGGCACCGCCGTGGGTGGCGTCACCCCGGAGCTGTGGGTGCGGCGCGACGGGGACGGCCCCACAGAAACCGCGCCCATCGCCGGGATGCCCGCCACGCCCGAGCTGCTGGCCAAGGTCGAGGCCCTGCCGCCCGCCACCGACACGCCCGATGTGGACGAGGCGCGGGCCGCGCAACCCGAAGAGGCGTACGGCCTGCGGCGGTTGCTGCGCGGGTTCGGGGCGCCGCTGCTGTTCTGTCTGCTGCTGGTGGCCATCGACGCGGGGTCAGGGCTGCTGCTGCCCGTGCTCATCCGGCACGGCATCGACCAGGGCGTCCAGCGCCTCGCGCTGGGCGCGGTGTGGGCGGCGTCCGGGCTGGCGCTGGTCGTCGTCCTGGCGCAGTGGGCCGCGCAGTGGGGGGAGACGCGGCTGACCGGGCGCACCGGCGAGCGCATGCTCTACTCCCTGCGGGTCAAGATCTTCGCGCAGTTGCAGCGGCTCGGACTCGACTACTACGAGCGCGAGCTGACCGGCAAGATCATGACGCGGATGACCACCGACTTGGACGCGATGTCGACGTTCCTCCAGACCGGTCTGGTCACCGCCGTCGTCAGCCTGCTGACCTTCTTCGGCATCCTGGTCGCGCTGCTGGTGATCGATGTCCAGCTGGCGCTGGTGGTGTTCGCCACCCTGCCGCCGCTGATCATCGGCACGTTCGTGTTCCGCCGTAAGAGCGTCAGGGCGTACGAACTCGCCCGCGAGCGCGTGGGCACCGTCAACGCCGACCTCCAGGAGAGCGTGGCCGGGCTGCGGATCGTGCAGGCCTTCCGGCGCGAGCGCGTCGGCCGCGAGCGGTTCGCGGGGCGCAGCGACGCGTACCGGCAGGCGCGGGTGCGGGGGCAGTGGCTGATCTCGGTGTACTTCCCGTTCGTGCAGCTGCTGTCGTCCACCGCCGCCGCGCTGGTGCTGATCGTCGGCTCCGGTCGGGTCAGCGAGGGGACGCTGACGGCGGGCGCGCTGGTCGCCTATCTCCTCTACATAGACCTGTTCTTCGCGCCCGTGCAGCAGCTCTCCCAGGTGTTCGACGGCTATCAGCAGGCCACGGTGTCACTGGGCCGTATCCAGGAGCTGCTGCGGGAGCCGACCACCACCCCGGCGCCGAAGAGCCCGCGCGCGGTGCGGACGGTGCGCGGCGAGGTCGCCTTCGACGACGTGCGCTTCCGTTACGGCGGAGCGGACGGGGACGGCGAGGAGGCCCTGTCGGGCATCGGCATCACGATCCCGGCCGGGCAGACCGTCGCGTTCGTGGGGGAGACGGGCGCGGGCAAGTCCACGCTCGTCAAGCTGGTCGCCCGCTTCTACGACCCCACCGGCGGCGCCGTGCGGATCGACGGCACGGATCTGCGCGAGCTGGACCTCACCGCGTACCGCAACCGGCTGGGCGTCGTCCCGCAGGAGCCGTATCTCTTCCCCGGGACCGTGCGCGACGCCATCGCCTACGGGCGCCCCGGCGCGAGCGACGCCGAGGTGGAGGCGGCCGCGCGGGCGGTCGGCGCCCACGCCATGGTGGCCTCGCTCGACGGCGGTTATCTCCACGCGGTCTCCGAGCGCGGGCGCAATCTGTCGGCCGGTCAGCGCCAGCTGATCGCGCTCGCGCGCGCCGAGCTGGTGGGCCCGGACATCCTGCTGCTCGACGAGGCCACGGCCGCGCTCGACCTGGCCACCGAGGCCCTGGTCAACCAGGCCACGGACCGGCTGGCGGGCCGTCGCACCACGCTGGTCGTCGCGCACCGGCTGACCACCGCGGCCCGCGCGGACCGGGTGGTGGTCCTGGATCACGGACGGGTGGTCGAGGACGGTACGCACGAGGAGCTGGTGGCGCGGCCGGGTGGCCGGTATGCCGAGCTGTGGCGCACCTTTACGGGAGAGACGGCCCCGGTGGGGGCGTAGACCCGGTCGCCGGATGGTGTCCGGTGGCCAGGGAAGGTGGCGCCGCCCGGCCGTGACGACAACGGTATACGGCCGGTAACTCTCGGCGTTCGCCGCATATCACGTACGGTGACGTCACGGTTCCATGCCGCTCGCCCTCGCGATGCCCTCCACCTCGCGCCGGTCCGCCTCCCGCTGCTCGGCCTCGGCCGCCACCCGCTGCTTGTGGCGGTGCAGGAAGTCCGGGTCCTGGGCCCGTTCCTGGGGCACCAGCACCTTCATGCCCTTGGCGTGCGGGCTGTCGCCGAGGTCGACGACCACCCGCTCGTCCTGGGAGGTGAGCAGGCCGAACAGCACCAGCAACTCGGCCTGGAGTGCGGGGGTGAACAGCTCTTTCTCCTCGGGCCCCATGCCGAGTTCGTACGTCCCCCCGCGGACGGCCGGTGAGGTGCTCAGCTCGCGCAGCAGCCGCATGAGCAGCTCCAGCGAGCGCGGATCGATTCGTTCCTGCAATTCGGTCAGATACTGCGTCAGCCGCTCGGCCCGTTCGCTCCGGTCGTGCCGTTCGTCTCGGTCCATGTCAGCAGGATGCGCCATCACAGCCCGCTACGAAAGAGGGTGACGGTAACAACTCTCCGTATTCGGCGGCAGGTTGGCGTGATCGGACGTCTCTAGCCACTCCGTCTGTGCCCCGATAGGTTTCCGGCGACCTGTGTGAATCATGTGCATACAAGGGGAGGGCGAATGGGCAAGGCGCTCAGATGGCTGTTGTCGCTCGTGATAATCGTGGGGGCGGTCGGCGCCGCACCGGCTGCGGCCGCCCCCACGACCGGCACGGCCGAGCCGGACATCAAGGAACGCGTCCTGGCGATCCGCGGGATGAGCTTCGTCGAGGAGCAGCCGTACGACGGCTACCGCTTCCTCGTCTTCACGTACCAGCAGCCGGTCGACCACCGGCATCCGTCCAAGGGCACCTTCAAGCAGCGGTTCACCCTGCTGCACAAGGCCACCGACCGGCCGACGGTGTTCTTCACCTCCGGCTACAACGTCAACACCACGCCGCGCCGCAGTGAGCCCACGCAGATCGTGGACGGCAACCAGGTGTCCATGGAGTATCGGTTCTTCACGCCGTCGCGGCCGCAGCCCGCCGACTGGTCGAAGCTCGACATCTGGCAGGCCGCCAGCGACCAGCACCGGCTGTACCGGGCGCTGCACCGCGTCTACGGCAAGAAGTGGCTCGCCACCGGCGGCAGCAAGGGCGGCATGACCGCCACGTACTACCGCCGCTTCTACCCGGACGACATGGCGGGCACCATCGCCTACGTCGCGCCCAACGACGTGGTCAACAAGGAGGATTCGGCGTACGACCGCTTCTTCGCGGGCGTCGGCACCGCCGAATGCCGCACCAAGCTGAACGCGGTCCAGCGCGAGGCGCTCGTGCGGCGCGACGAGATCGTGGCGCGGTACGAGAAGTGGGCCGACGCGGAGAAGCAGACCTTCACGGTCGTCGGCAGCGCCGACAAGGCGTACGAGAACGTCGTCCTCGACCTGGTGTGGGCCTTCTGGCAGTACCACCTGCTGAAGGACTGCGCGGACGTCCCGGCGGCCACGGCCTCCACCGATGAGCTGTACACCTTCATCGACGACATCTCCGGCTTCTCCGCCTACACCGACCAGGGCCTGGAGACCTACACCCCGTACTACTACCAGGCGGGCACCGAACTGGGCGCCCCCACCTTCGAGACCCCCCACCTGGACGGTCTGCTCCGCTACCCCGGCATCTACAACCCGCGCAACTACGTCCCGCGCGACATCCCGATGCGCTTCAAGGCGGGCGCGATGCGGGACGTGGACCGCTGGGTCCGCCATGACGCGAAGCGGATGCTGTTCGTCTACGGCGAGAACGACCCGTGGGGCGCCGAGCCGTTCCGCCCCGGCAAGGGCGCGCGCGACTCGTACGTCTACACGGCCCCCGGCGGCAACCACGGCGCCAACATCGCCCAGCTGACCCCCGCCGAGAAGGCGAAGGCGACGGCGGCCGTCCAGAAGTGGGCAGGCGTCCCGACATCGTCCAAGCCCCTGGCCCCCCATGACAAGAAGCTGGACCGCCAGGACACCTCGACCCTGAGGCCGTAACCCCCGCGAGTAGCGCCACCCGCCCCTCGCCCCGGCACGGGAGCCCGAAGGGGCCGCCCCGGCGCCAGCCCTTGGCGGACGCCGGAAACGGTGCGCCCACCTGGGCCGGGGCGGGCGGTGGCCCGTAGCCGGGCTCGCTGCCGGGCGCCGTGTCCGGCGTCCGCCGGAGCCGGGGATGCCCAGGGGCGCTGTCCGGCTCGGGCCAAGGCGGGGCCGGGGCGCCTCAGGCTCAGCCGGGCGGGCGCTTCAGCGCCGTGGCGAGGTCTGCGGCCCACCCCGGGCCTGTGCCGGGGCGGGCGGTGGCCGTGGTTCCCGGGTCGCCGCCGAAGTCCGCATGATCCATGCGCCGTTGCCCCTCCCGGGCCAGGCCGGGCATTCTCGGGCCCGGCGGGCGGGTGCTCGGCTGCCGGGCCGGGCGCCGGGGGAGTCCCCCGGTTTCGGGAAGGGGCGGGGTGGGGGATCAACATCCCCGCCCCGCCGCCTCAGTACGAGAGCCCGTACCCGATCGGGTACAGCACCCGCGACGGGGCGTCCGCGCGGCGTATCGGGACCGGCAGGCGCCCGCGCGGGTTCCGCTGACCGGCGATGACCCGGGCAGCGGCCCGCACCTCGACGTCCGTCCAGCCGTAGGTGGCCAGCGACGCGCCGGGGTCGTTGCCCAACTGGGCGATGTCGTACGGGTCCTTGAGCGCGACGTGCACCACCGGCACCCCCGTCGCGGACAGCTCCGAGACCAGCCGCCGCTGGCCGGACCCGGCGTCGACGTCGCGGGTCAGGACGATCACCGCGTCCCGCTCGCGCGCCGCCGCGACCGCCTCGGCGATCCGTCCCGGGGACGGGGCGGGCGCGCTGCCGGTGCCCGTGGACAGGGCCTTCGCCGTGAAGCCGAGGGCGCCGAGGGCGCGGGCGAGGACGGCCGTCGGCGGGCCGCCGGTGCCGGTCGGGGCGGCGGGGTCCACCCCGACCACGAGCAGCGCGCGGTGGCGGCGCCGGGACAGCGGCAGCAGCCCGCCCCGGTTGGTGATCAGCGTCGTGGTGCGGTCCGCGATCCGGGCCGCGGTGGTGGCGTGCGCGCGAGTGCCCACCGTACGGTCCACCGCGCGGCCGCTGGTGTACGGATCGTCCAACAGCCCACGGCGCGCCTTGAGTTCCAGCACGCGCAGCACGGACGCGTCGAGCCGGTCCTCGCTGATCTCGCCCTTCCGTACCGCCGTGCGCACGCTGTTCCAGGCGGCGGGCAGATCGGGCGGGGTCAGCAGCTGGTCCACGCCCGCCTTCAGCGCGAGCACCGGCACCCGGGCGTCCCCGTACTTCTCGCGCACGCCCTGCATGCCGAGGGAGTCGGTGATCACGACGCCGTCGTAGCCGAGTTCGTCGCGGAGGACGCCGGTGATGATGGGGCGGGAGAGCGTGGCCGGGTCGTCGGCCGGGTCGAGCGCGGGGAACAGCAGATGCGCGGTCATGACGGAGTCGATCCCGGCGGCGATCGCGGCGCGGAACGGCGGGGCGTCCAGCCGCTCCCACTCCTTGCGGGAGTGGGTGATGGTCGGCAGCCCGACATGGCTGTCCACGGAGGTGTCGCCGTGCCCCGGGAAGTGCTTGGCGGTGGCCGCGACCCCGGCCCGCTGATACCCCTCGACCTGCGCCGCGACCAGCCGGGCGACCGCCTTGGGGTCGGCGCCGAAGGAGCGGATGCCGATCACCGGGTTGGCCGGGTCGACGTTGACGTCCGCGTCCGGCGCGTAGTCCTGCCGTACGCCGAGCGCGGCCAGCTCCGCCCCGGCGGTCCTTGCCGCCGCCCGTACGTCCGGCACGCTGCCGCCCGCGCCGAGCGCCATCGCGCCGGGGAGCAGCGTGGCGGGGGCCCCGATCCGGGCCACCATGCCGTGCTCCTGGTCGGTGGAGATGAGCAGCGGCACGCCCGCCGGGCCCTCCATAGCGGCCTTCTGCAGGCCGTTGCAGAGGGCGGCGACCTGCCGGGGGTCGCGGATGTTGTTCGCCCACTCCGTGTACATGATCCCGCCGAGGTGGTACCTGGCCACCAGCTCGGCGGCGCTGCCGACGCCGTACTTCTTGCGGTTGGCCGAGGCGTCGGCGGGGTCGGGCGCGGTGGCCGAGTGCCCGTACACCGACAGGACGAAGAGCTGGCCGATCTTCTGGTCGAGCGTCATACGGCCGAGGAGGGCCGAGGCGCGGTCCCGGTCGCTCTTCCGGGTCGGGGTGGCGGGGCGGCGCGGTGCCGCCGATGTGGTCGTGGCGGAGGCGGACGCCGACGCGGATGTCGACGTGGACGTCTCGGGCGAGCTGAGCGTACGCGGGCTGCAGGCGGTGGCGACGGCGGCGGTCGCCGCGGCGAGCAGGGTGCGGCGCGAGGTCGGCTGGTGCACCCGCACTCCTTCCATGATCTTTGGAGGGGGTGGCTGATGTTCATATGACACGCTGGTGTGCCCGGTGGGGCCTGGTCAATGGGAATCGGTGATTCGGTCCAACTTCGTTCATGACCAGGCGGCTTCGGTCGTCATGAGGTGGCGAAAGATGCGGCCCGTGCCGCCGACGCTCTGGGAGGGGTGCGCGTCGGCGGCGGGGCGCTGATGGCCGCAGGCGGCGAGGAGGGTGGTCAGCGACGCAGCCAGCAGCGAGGCCGATACCGCTGTGCGGGGACTCCCCATCAGTACGCCGCTTGGACGCCGCGCCGAGCGGGTCGGTTCCGTGGCGGGGGTGGCCTCCGGCGGTAGTTCCCCACCCCGCCCCTTCCCGAACCGGGGCCCGCGCCCCAGGCGCCCGGGTTTCGTCGCCGGGTGCGGGCCGGTGGTCGGGGTTGTGCCCACCCGTCCCGCCCCGCGGGACGATTGCCCACAACCGGGTCGACACTGCCCCGACGCGCGGCTTCGCCTCCCAGGCGGGGGGTCCGGGGGATTCCCCCGGTTTCGGGGAGGGGCGGGGTGGGGGAAGCCGCCGGAGGCGGTCAGGGGGTGGGGCTCGGGGGCCAGGCTTCGGTCAGGGCCGCCACCGTTTCGGTGATCGCGGGGCGGCGGGCGGCGCCCTCACGCCAGAGGGCGTAGAGGCGGCGTACCGGCAGCGGGTCGAGGGGGACCGCGCGGACCCCCTCCGGCAAGGGACCGCGCCCCAGGCGGGGCATCAGGGCGATGCCCAGGCCCGCCGCCACCAAGGCGATCTGGGTGTGGTTCTCCGCCGCCTGGTACGCCAGATCCGGTTCGCTGCCGGACGCCCGCAGCGTCCGTACGAGCCAGTCGTGGCACACCGACCCCGGCGGCTGGCAGATCCACCGCTGCCCCGGCAGATCCGTCCGCCGCAGCACATCGCGCCCCGCCAGCGGATGCCCCACCGGTACGAGGACATCGCACAGGTCGTCCCCGATGACCGCGCGCCGGAGCCCGTCCGGGGCGGGCAGCGGGGCGATGTCCCAGTCGTGGGCGACGGCCAGGTCGATGACGCCCTGCGCCACCAGGTCCACCGACAGATGCGGGTCGACCTCGACGAGCCGGGCGTCCAGCGCGGGGTGCTCGGCGGCGAGCCGGGCCAGTACGGCGGGCAGCAACCCCCGCGCGGCGGACGGGAAGGCGCCGATCACCAGCCGCCCGGTCGGCTGTCCGCGCCGCTCCTCCAGGCTGGTCTCGGCCCGTTCGACGATCGCGAGGAGCTGCTGCGCGGTGGCGGCCAGATGCTGGGCCGCGTCGGTGAGGACGACGCCCCGGCCCTGCCGTTCCAGCAGCGTGGTCCGGGTCTCCCGCTCCAACTTGGCGATCTGCTGCGATACGGCGGACGGGGTGTAGCCGAGCGCGACGGCGGCCGCGCTGACCGAACCGTGCACGGCCACCGCGTGCAGCGCCCGCAGCCGGGACAGATCCAGCAAGGCAGCCGACCCCCACTCACGTTTTACAGATGCTGCATCCAACCATGAAGTCATCCGCGCTAGTGCTAAAAGGTCCCGCCACCCGATGCTCGACCTATGCGACCTGCACACATCGGCCTCGCCGTGCTTGTCACGGCCCTGTGGGGCGTCAACTTCGTGGTCATCGACATCGGCCTCGACCACTTCCCGCCGCTCCTCTTCTGCGCGCTCCGCTTCCTGGTGGCGGCGGTGCCCGCGATCTTCTTCGTCGGCCTGCCGCGGGTCTCCTGGCGGTGGATCGCGGGGGTCGGGCTGACACTGGGTGTGGGGAAGTTCGGGCTGCTGTTCATCGGGATGCGGGAGGGGATGCCCGCCGGGCTGTCCTCGCTGGTGCTGCAGATCCAGGCGGTGTTCACCGCGCTGTTCGCGGCCGTCGTCCTCGCCGAACGCCCCGGCCGCCGACGGCTGCTCGGCATGGCGGTGGCGCTCACCGGTATCGGCGTCGCCGCCCTCGACGAGGGCACCTCGGGCCCGCTGCTCGGCTTCGTCCTCGTCATCGCGGCGGCGGCCTTCTGGGGCGTGTCGAACGTCCTCACCCGCAAGGCCGCCCCGCCCGACCCGCTGAGCTTCATGGTGTGGGTGAGCGTGGTGCCCGTCCTGCCGCTGCTCGGGCTGTCGCTGATGTTCGAGGGCGCGGACCCCGGCATGCACGCGCTGGCCACGCTCGACTGGTCCGGGGCGGGCGCCATCGTCTACGTCGCCTGGGGCGCCACCGTGCTGGGCTTCGGCATCTGGAGCTTCCTGCTGCGCACGTACGACGCCTCCGCGGTGGCCCCCTTCTCCCTGCTGGTGCCGGTCTTCGGCATGTCCTCGGCGGCGCTGCTGCTGGGCGAGGGGATCAGCCCGCTGCGCTGGCTGGCGGCGGCGCTGCTGGTGGGCGGCGTGGCGCTGACGTCGCTCCCGTCCGTACGCCTCCCCGGCCTCAGGCCGCGTCGGCGAGCAATCGCAGCAGGTGGTCCCGGCCCGGGGCCAGCAACTCCGGCAGCTCCCGCGCCGCCGGGTACCACCGCTTCTCGTACTCCCAGCACAGCCAGCCGTCCCACCCCTCGCGGCTGAGCAGCTCCACGCACTCGGTCAGCGGCAGCACGCCCGCGCCCAGCGCCAGCGGGGTGGTGTCGTCGGCTGAGGCGATGTCCTTGACCTGGACGTAGCCCAGGTGCGGGGAGAGCGCCGCGTAGCTGGTGGCGGGGTCCTCGCCGCCCAGCCAGGGGTGCATCACGTCCCAGATCGCGCCGACGCTGCCGTGCCCGACCGGCCCGAGGACGCGGGCCGCGTCGGCGCCGGTGCGGTGCGAGTCGTGGGTCTCCAGCAGGATCCGTACGCCCAGCTCCGTGGCGTACGGCGCGGCGTCGCCCAGGCGGGCGGCGGCCGACGCGTCGGCCTCGGCGGCGCTCCGGTCGCCGCCGCCCGGGAAGACGCGGACGTTGCGCGCGCCCAGGTCGTGGGCGAGCCTGACCAGGTCCCGCAGCCCGGTCAGGACCGGCTCGTCGGGCCCCTCCGCCGCGACCCGTACGTACCCGGCGACGGTCAGGATCTCCACCCCGGCGGCCCGGAACTCCGCCGCCACCCTGGCCCGTTCGTCCGGCGCGATCCCGGGGTGCACGGGTTCCTCGGTGTGCCCGCGCAGCTCGACACCGTGGTACCCGTTCGCGGCGGCGAGCCGGGCGACGTCGGGCATGGGCAGACCGGGGACGCCGAGGGTCGAGAAGGCGAGCTTCATGGCGGGCTCCGTGGGGGTGAGAGGCTTCCGGGAGGGGGCTTCCGGAGGACGGGTACCTTCCTTCCGGATCTTCAATCCGGACGCTAGGCAGCGGCGGGGGCGCGGTCAATCCCGCCGTGCCGAAGGATCACGTCCGGGACTTCATCAGCGGCTGGATGCGCGTACCGAAGTTGTCCAGGCCTTCGAGGAAGTCGTCGAACACCAGCATGATCCCCTTGGTGCCGTCCACCTCCGCGACCTCGTCGAGCATCGCCGCGACCGTCTCGTACGAGCCGACGAGCGTGCCCATGTTGAAGTTCACCGCGCCCTCGGGCAGCGAGATGGTCCGGGCGGTGGAGGAGCCGTCGGAGGTCGTGTCCGTGGCGGTTTCCCCGGCCATGTACGCCAGCGCCGCGTGGTCGGCGTTGTCGTGGTAGTCCTTCCACTTCGCCTGGGCGGCCTCGTCGGTCTCGTCCGCGATGACCATGAAGAGGGAGAGCGCCCCGACATCGCGCCCGGTCTCGCGCGCCGCGTCCGCGAGCGCGGCGGTGGTGTCCGAGAGCGCGAGCGGGGTGTTGACGCCGCTGCCCAGGATGAAGTTGTACTCGGCGTGCTCGGCGGCGAACTTCATGCCGGTGGCGCTCTGCCCGGCGGCGACGATGTCGATGTGCCCGTTCGCCGGGCGCGGCGACAGCACGCAGTCGTCCATCGTGTAGAACTCGCCCTTGAAGTCGCTGACGCCCTCCTGCCACAGCTCCTTCATGACGGTCACGTACTCCGCGGCCCGGGCGTAGCGGTTGCCGAAGTGCTCGTCCCCGGGCCACAGGTCCATCTGGGAGTACTCGCCGGGCGCCCAGCCGGTGACGATGTTGACGCCGAACCGGCCGGGGGCGATCGAGTCGACCGTCGCCGCCATGCGCGCGGTGATCGCCGGGTGCATGGCGAGGATCGGCGTCGAGGCGTACAGCCTGATCCGCTCCGTCACGGCGGCCAGGCCCGCCATCAGGGTGAACGATTCCAGGCAGTGGTCCCAGAACTCGGTATCGCCGCCGAACCCCTTGAGCTTGATCATCGACAGCGCGAAGTCGAGCCCGTGCTCCTCGGCCTTCCGCACGATGGCCTTGTTCAGTTCGAAGGTCGGCATGTACTGCGGAGAACTCTTCGAGATGAGCCAGCCGTTGTTGCCGATGGGGATGAAGACGCCGATATCCATGCCGCTCCTCAGCGGGTCGTTCTCGTCATGCTCGCCATGCGCGTCATGCAAAAGGCGACGAGAACGTGGCGCCCCGTCACCTCACCCCATCGTCGCATCGCATGGCCGAAGGCCGCCGGGGCCGCGTCGATGTCTCCCTCGGCCTGTCCTCTCCAGCACTAGGGTGGTCACAGGGCCCTTATGGGAGGACGGTGAAGACCCGTTGCGTCGCCGTGCACTACTCGCGTTAGCCGGAACGACCACCGCATCGTCGGCCCTCGCCGCCGCCCCTCCAACCGCCGCGGCTGCTTCGCGCCCGGCCCTGGTCGGCTTGGAGGACCTGCTGCTCTACGGTCCACCCCCGCTTGCCGGTGTGGACCCGACGAGCACCGTCCTCTCGGCGGCCGTGGAGAAGTCCCGGGCTGACTTCGCGGCGTGCAGGTACGACGCCCTCGCCCGCAAACTCCCTCAGCGCCTGGCGCTCACGTACGCCTGCGACGACGACTCGGCGGTCAGCGCCCGCGCGGCGCTGTTCAACCTCGCGACCCGCCTGTGCATCAAGCTCGGCGACGACCGGCTCTCAGCGGTTACGGCGGACCGGGCCGTGACGGCCGCCCGCGATGGAGCGGACCTGCTGGCTCTCGCCGAGGCGCACCGCATGGTCTCCAGCGTGTGCCGCAGACGGGGCGACTACGAGCGCGCGACCAAGATCGCGGTGCATGCCGCCGAACAACTCGCCGCCGACAGGAGCACCAACCGGTCCGGGCGACTGTCCACCCAGGGCAACCTCTACGCCAGCGCCGCGTACACGGCGGCGAAGGCAGGCGACCGCGACAGCGCGAACACCTTGATCACCGAGGCCGCAGCGGTGGCCAAGCAGCTCGGCCATGACGCCAACGTCGGCGGCTTCTTCGGCCCCAGCCAGGTCGCCCTCCATCAGGTGTCCGTCCACCACCTCCTCGGAGACGCCGGAGCCGCCGTCGCCCACGCCCGCACCGTCGCCGTTGACCGCCTGCCCGCCGAACGGCAAGCACGGCTGTGGATCGATGTGGCCCGCGCATTCGATCAGTGGGGCAAACCCGAGCACTGCTACCGCGCGCTGCTCTCCGCCGAGGCGGCCGCTCCCCAGGAAGTACGGCGCGGCTCCGTCCGCACGATCGCCACGGGCCTGCTTCGGCACGACCGCGCGCTCCCGGACGTCCGTTCCTTCGCCAAACGTATCGGCGGCGGGTAGCAGTCCGGGCGCTTACGGCGACGAGCCCCCTGCCTCCCGGGCAGCGGTTCGATGCCCTCCCCGGCCCTGCTCGGGTCAGCTTCTACCCCGGCGGCTAGCCGTCCGCCGTCAGCCGCCACAGCGACGTCACCTCCGCCGCCCGGGCCGCGTGCAGCGGGTCGCCGGGGTCGGTGGCGCGGCGGTGGGCGGGGCGGGTGTCGAGCCGGTCGACGACCCGCAGCCCCGCCGTCTCGAAGGCGTCCAGCAACTCCTCGCGGGTCCGCAGCCCGAGGTGTTCGGCGAGGTCGGAGAGGATGAGCCAGCCTTCGCCGCCGGGGGTGAGGGCGTCCGCGAGCCCGTTCAGGAAGCCGTGCAGCATGCGGCTGCCCGGGTCGTACACCGCGTACTCGACCGGCGAGCTGGGGCGCGCCGGGACCCAGGGCGGGTTGCAGACCACGAGCGGTGCGCGGCCCGGCGGGAACAGGTCCGCCTCGACCACCTCCACCCGCTCGGCGACCCCCAGCCGCGCCACGTTCTCCCGCGCGCACGCTAGCGCCCGCGCGTCCTGGTCGGTGGCCACCACGTGCTCGATGCCGCGCCGCGCGAGCACGGCGGCCAGGACGCCCGTCCCGGTGCCGATGTCGAACGCGGCCGCGCGGGAGGCGGGCAGCGGGGCCTCGGCCACCAGGTCGACGTACTCGCCGCGCACCGGTGAGAAGACCCCGTAGTACGGATGGACGCGGTCGCCGCCGAGCGCCGGGATCTCGACGCCTTTCTCGCGCCACTCGTGCGCGCCGATGAGGCCGAGTAATTCGCGCAGCGAGACGACGGCCGGTCCGCTTACCGCGCCGTACGCCTGCGCGCACGCCTCCCGTACGTCCGGCGCCCGGCGCAGCGGTACGGCGAGGTCGGCGTCCAGCGGCACCAGCAGCATCCCCAGCAGCCGGGCCCGCCGCCCCTGCTCCTGCCGGTGCCGGTGGAACGTCTCGGCCGCCGTCTCCGCCGGTCCGCGCCGCCCCCGCGGCCGCCGCGGCCCCCGGTCCACCCGCCGCGCCAGCGCGGCGAGCAACTGCCGGGCGCCCTGGTAGTCGCCGCGCCAGAGCAGCGCGGTGCCCTCGCAGACGAGGCGGTACGCGGCGTCCGCCGTCATCCGGTCGTCCGCGATCGTGACGCGCCGCGGCGGTGGCGCCCCGCTCTCGGACCGCCATGCGGCGGCCTGGGGCTGGCCGTCCTCGGTCCACTCGATGACCTGCTGCGTGCTCAGGGCGTACACCTTTGCTCTTGTGGGGTGCGCACCCGTGGTGCGCCTCAACCGATCCTTCCGGTACGGCCGCCCCGGCGCGAGCGGTTTCCGGGACGGGTGCCGCCCGTGTCACCAGCAGGAGTCCCAAAAGGAGCCGCCTGAGGGACCAACTACCGTTTCTACGTGGGCTTTTCGGGGAATGATCTCTACACGCTGGCAGGGGATTTTCAGCGACACCGGGGGGTCATACATGAGCCGTACGAACGCCACGGCTGAGCCGCAGCGCAACAAGGTCAAGCAGCTCGCCACCGAGCCGGTCCCGCCGGGGCTACCGCGCGAGCGCAACAGCGGCAACTTCAGTGATGAACACGTCGACCGCTCTCTCACCTCGCAGTTGGCCAAGGTCGAACGCGGGGAGACCATCGCGGCTCCCGGAAGCAGGACGGCGGACAGCGAAGACCGCGACATTCATGAGGAGGAGTGGCGGGCCCACGACCGGCACGGCCCCTACGGGCAAGGCCGCCGCCGCAAGAACTGACGCGGCGCGACGGTCCGCCTTGGTGATCACGCGGTCCACGGCGTCGGCGAGCAGCCGTGCCGCGTCGTTCGAGGCGCCGTCGATCAGCACCGTGCGCGCCCCCGCTTCGGCCAAGGCGCGCAGGACGGTCTCGGGCTCGTCGCCAACCGGCTGATGCGGGACGCGGAAGGCGCCTTCCCCGTGCCCGCCGGGCGCGCCTTCCTCGATCGTCCCGTTCCGCCGGATAACCAGGTCGTGGGTGCGTCTCAGCTCGCTCACGGCCCGGGCGCCGTACGCCACGGTGATGTACGGGCGTCCCGTACGCAGCGAGTGCCGCCACGGGCCCAGAACGAGCAGCGCTTCCCGCTCCAGGACGCCGCGCTCCACCTCGACGCCTGCCCGTTCCAGCACCGCCGCGCTACCGTCTCCCCGCGAGGTGGGGTGGCAAGCAGTTGTTGGTTGAGTGTGTATGAGTGCGTTCTGGCGTGTGTGAGTGAGTATCCGGGCCGTGGACTGTGCGATTCCAGGGGAGGGAACGGGAGTTCCCGGTTCGAATGGGTGACCTTTTCGCGGGTGTGGTCGTTGGGTGGGTGATGGGCGTGTTGCCGCCGGGCTCGCGGAAAGGGAGGGGCAGATGGGTGTGCTGCATGTGCTGTCGGCGCCGTTCGTCGTCCCCGGTCCGTCCGGTGTCGCGATCCGTACGCGGCTCAAGGGCCTGACCGCGAGGGACGAGGAGGCGCTGCGGCTGATCGGCGCGCATCTTGGGACCTTGGCTGCGCGTGACCTGAAGCGGCGCTGTGCCGAGGGGGTGGGGCACTGCGCGGACTCGTGGGCGGCGCGTAAACGCGCTGTGACCGGGGAGTCCTCGTCGCGGTGGGCGGGCAGTATCACCAAGGCCACGCACGACCAGTGGGCGTTATCGCGGCGTGCGCAGTACGCCCACATCCAGACCCTGGAAGCCGGTGTGCACACCATCACGCACCGCTTGTCGCTGCCGGTGGGTTCGAAGGGGACGAAGCGGAGCCCGGGCGGCTACCGCACCCGGCAGGAGTGGTTCGCAAAATCGCGCCGCCTGCGCGTCCTGCGGGACCGGCTCGCTGCCGAGTGTGCTGACCGCGAAGCGGGGCGTGTGCGCGTGGTGCGAGGGGGAAAGCGGCTGGCCCGCAACCGCCACCACCTCGAACAAGCGCAGCTCTCCGAGGCCGGGTGGCGGCAGCGGTGGGAGGCCCGGCGCTGGTTCCTGCAGGCTGATGGTGAGAGCGGGAAGCGGCTGGGGAACGAGACGATCCGCGTCAGCCCGGACGGTCAGGTCAGCATCAAGCTTCCGGCGCCGCTGGCGCATCTGGCGAACGCCCAGCATGGCCGGTATGTCCTCACCGGTGCCGTCGCCTTCCGTCACCGGGGTGCGGAGTGGGCCGACCGTGTGGCGGCGAATCGCGCTGTGGCCTACCGCATCCACCTGGACGTGGCCCGCCACCGCTGGTACATCACCGCCTCCTGGACCATCCCGCCGGTGAAGACCGTTCCGCTGGCTCAGGCCCGCGCCGGTGGCCTGGTCGGTGTCGATACCAACGCCGATCACCTGGCGGCGTGGCGCCTGGATGAGTATGGCAATCCGGTCGGCGACCCGCGCCGGTTCGTCTTCGACTTGAACGGACCGGCCACCTACCGCGACGCCCAGGTACGGCATGCGCTGGTACGCCTGCTGCACTGGGCCAAACGCCACGGCCTGAGCATCGCGATCGAGGACCTGGACTTCCAAGCGGACAAGACCCGCGAGAAGTACGGGCGGCGGAAGCGGTTCCGCGAGCTGATCTCCGGCATGCCCACCGCCAAGCTACGGGCACGGCTCGTATCGATGGCGGCCGAGTTCGGCATCACGATCGTGGCCATCGACCCCGCGTACACGTCCAAGTGGGGCGCTCAGCACTGGCAAAAGCCCCTCACCAGCCAGAACAGGAAGACCACTCGCCACGACGCGGCAGCGGTGGCGATCGGAAGGCGCGCCCTGGGGTACCCGATCCGGCGACGGACGGCACCGCCCCCACACGACCAGAGCGATCGTGCGGGGCATCGGACCGTCCAGGCCGCATCGGGCCTCCCGGGGCGTGAGGAAACCCGCCCCCGCATTCCCGGACCACGGACACGATCCGTCGGCGCCGGAGGCGGAGCGAAAGCGGGCGACCAGGGTGCCCAACACCGTCCGGGGCACCCGGCTGAGTACGAGTCCTCGCACCAGGACTCACTACCACTCAGTCTTTAGGAACGGTCCATGACGGCCATCAGGACGCGGGACACCTTCGCGTCGATCAACGCCTGTCGGCACGGCGGTGTCCGCCCGTGGTGGTTGCAGGGCTCCAGGGTCACCACGGCCGTGCCGCCCGCAGCCCGCTCACCCGCTGTGGCGAGCGCGTTGACCTCGGCGTGGTGGTCTCCCTTACGGAGGTGGTACCCCTCGCCGACCGGTACGCCGTCGCGGTCGAGGATCACGCACCCGACGGGCGGGTTGGGGCTCGTCGTCCCGAGGCCCTGGGCGGAGATGGCGATGGCTCGCCGCATGGCCGTCAGTTCGTCCGGTGTAGCCATGAGAACCCCAGTCCGCATCGGTCATGTGTCGTCCCACAGGAGCCAGACGGCTGCTTCGTCCCGGTCCTCGCTTCACATGTGGTCGGCGTGCTCACCTTCGTCGCTTTCGCCCAACTCGCACATGGCGAACGGGCCCTGCCTGCGAATGCACCTCTACTCGTGCGCTGGAAGCGCCCTGCCCCGGATAGCGGGAGTCTTCTGGGTGCCCAAATGTCGCATGCGCAGCCATGTCGTTGATGACCGCATGGAAAAGTTCAAGACTTTTTTCGCGGGCAGACTTCTCAAGCCTGGACACCAGCACGGCGCACAGCTCGCAAGATTCGGGATCAACGGGACCGATTCGAGGTTCGAGCAGACCGGTTAGGGGGTGCACTGTGCGAGAGCCTTTCTGGTGGTACTCGTCCCTGCCGGGTTTTCGAATAGGACGGGGGAGTCCCACGTCCAGTACGTCCGGCAGGGACGGAGCTGATTACTGGCCAGCGTGACGGCCATTGGCCCATGAGGACCTGAGGATCCGTTTGAAGAACTGCCGTCTGGACCGACCTTCGCTGGTGTCACAGATGTGGCATTCGAAAGGGCAGCGCGGGTGTTCAATCGGAGGCAGGTGGATCACGCCCGACTCTGCGTCCCTCACTCCGCCGTATTCAGTCCACCAACCCTCGGGGCTTCCTTCATGGGCGGTACCCGTAAGGTCTGATCCGGCGCCCTGATTGCACTCCTCTGTCACCGCAACCGCCCCAAATTCCTCCGCGTGCGGTCTTCTCGCACGCGTCCACGAAGCCGGATCGGGGTGTCGTGACGCTCGGGATTGAAGAGCGGGATGTACGGAGGCGCGGGGTCGGTGTCCCAAAGGATCGGGACGCGATCCTCAACCGGGACGCGCGGGATGGAGAGGGTGGGACGGTCGGCGTCCACGTCAAACCATGCGCGAGGGGCAGTGGTCAGACGGGACGCTGGCGGCCGAACGGGCGCAAGCCTCACGCCGGTCGAGGGCTTCCGGGGTGGGTTGGCCTCCGGCTCAGGCCGCATGAGCCCGGGGGGTAAGTCCGAGGCCTTGGTAGCGAGGTAGACCGCGCTGTGCCTCCCTGGGGACGTGACGATCAGTTGCCGCAGTCTCCGCAGCACCGATCGAGCGGTACCCTTTCGCATGTTGACGCTCCTGGTAAGCGTTAGCCACGCCCCCGGACGTCGCCACGTCGCGGGGGTCTTGCGTCGCGCAGCTGCCCTCGGCGCGAAGCGGCACCGTGAGGGTGATCTGTGCTCGTATAAGGCAACCGCTTCGCAGCAGGTGGCGGTACGGTGACTGTGCTGGCAGCTTTTAAGAGCTTTAAGTGCTCGCAGACGCTGGGGAGTTGAAGATCAATGAAGACTCCGGAACCGAACGCATGTCTTGATCGGCTCTATCGCGAGACTGGTTTGACGCTGCGCCAGTTCGCGCAGGACGTCAATCGCCTCGGCACCGAGCGCGGCACCCCCCTCAAGTACCGGGAACCGTCGGTTTACCAGTGGCTCCAGGGGCACATGCCAAGAGAGGCCGTCCGCCCCCTCATCCTCGAAGCGCTGGCCCGGAGACTTCACCGCCCTGTGACGTCCAGCGAGGCGGGCTTCCCCTCGTCGCCCGATCAGCTGAAACAACCCGCCAGTACAGTGCAGGGACTGATCCATCTGGGGAGGGAAGACATGGACCCGTCCCGCCGGGCCGTCCTCGGCACGGGGCTTTTCTCTGTGGCGCTCACCATTCCAGGCTGGCCCGATGTCGTAGGCCGGATGAAGGCCATAAAGACTGACCCACAGCGCCGCATCGGACAATCTGAGGTCCAGGCAGTATCGGCGATGACCGATCGTCTGTCAGACCTCGATGGAGAATTCGGCGGGCGCTATGCCCGTCCGATGGCTGCTGCTTTCTTGGTCAACACGGTTGCGCCCTACTTGAAAGCAAGCGCATCAAGCGAAACCCGCAAATCAATGATGTCTGCCGCTTCGTTCCTCTGCTATCTGACCGGGTGGATGGCAGTGGATGAGGGGGCCCATGGTCGAGCGCAAGAGTATTACGTAAAGGGTTTGGAGCTTGCGGGCGCTAGTGGCGACCGCAGGGCGTATTGCCATATCTTGCGAGGCATGTCAGTGCAGGCGGCAAATCTCGGTCACGGCACGCCAGCGGTGCGGCTCGCGAACGCTGCCGCAGAGGTATCCCCGGAGTCCAGCCCCCGTATGCGCGCCTTTCTCGCCGGGCAGCAAGCACACTCGTACGCGCTGGCGGGCGAGCCGACAAACGCATGGAACAGTCTCCGCGAGGCGGAACGCGCGGTGAACCAGGCGGAAGGCCAACTCGGTACGTTCGGTGGATTCAGCTCGGCAACATTGGCGTATTGCACTGCGGAGGTCCGGCACGCGTTGGGTGATGCGAAGGGAAGTGTCAAATCGCTGAAGGAGCACTTCCCTCTGCGGGATTCCACGGACACGCAGAGAAGTAAGTTGCTTTTCAGTTCCCTGCTTGCCGAGAGACAGCTTGAAATCGGCCACCTAGAGGCGGCATGCGCCACTTGGAATACCGTCCTCGATGACTATCCAGCGCTCCACTCAGGGCGAGTGGATGAAAAAGTAGCGAAAATCCGCACGCTGCTTTCGCCGTATCGCGCGAATTCCATTGCACGACAAACCGCCGAGCGTTCTCGTGAACTACTTGTGAAATGAAACGCGAAAGAATCCCACTCCCGCCGCCCCTAAGCCCGGTACACCAGCAGGTAGCGCCAGAAGAACAGGCGGCGCAGGGTGGAGCCGGGGAGGAGGCGGGTGGCTTCGGTGCGGGTTTGGGCGTAGGTCAGTGGGGGTGGCCAGACGAGGGGGATCTGTGCGGAGGGGGCGGGGCGGTGGCGCGTGGGGAGGAGGCGCTGTGCGTGGAGCAGGGACTTCGCCGGGAAGGCCCATGCGAAGTCGGCGGGTGAGTTGATCTCGTAGAGCCCGAGCACCGTCAGGATGCCGCCGGGTGCGAGGGCCTTCCGTAGCGTCAGCACCGTGTCGAACGGCATGTGGTGGAGGCTGGCGATGCACGAGATGACGTCGTAGTGGGCGTCGGGCAGGTGCGCCTCGCGTACGTCGGCCTGGCGGTAGCGGGGGCCGCCGCCGGTGGCGCGGGCGGACTCGATGACGGCGGCGTTGGGGTCCATTCCGTCGACCGACAGCCCCCGCGCGGCGAGCAGCCGGGCGAAGCGGCCCGTGCCGCAGCCGATGTCCAGGGCCGTGCGCGCTCCGGCCGGGATCTGTTTCAGCAGGAGCGGGTGGTAGTGGTCGTTGTAGTTCAGCGCCATGGGGGCGGACCCTACTCCCGGCCGATGACGACGCCCCGTCATGTGTCTGGCCGACTCATGATCCCCGTCCTAGCATGGGAGCGCTCCCGCGCACACCCCGAAAGCGGAGCTGGAGGCGCAGTGAATTGTCATGGGCATGTTCGTCGCTGGGGTCTTCGCGCCTCGGCTGTCGCGTCCGCCGCGACGCTGCTGGCCACCGTGGCGCTGGTGGACACCGCCGCCGCGCATGGGTCGGCCATCGGGCCCGCGTCGCGCAACTACGGGTGCTGGAAGCGGTGGGGCGGGGACTTCCAGAATCCGGAGATGAAGACCAAGGACCCGATGTGCTGGCAGGCGTGGCAGGCCGACACCAACGCCATGTGGAACTGGAACGGGCTCTACCGCGAGGGCGTCGCGGGCAATCACCAGGCCGCGCTGCCCGATGGGCAGCTGTGCAGCGCCGGGCGGACCTCGTCCGGGCGGTACAACGCGATGGACGTGCCCGGGAAGTGGGAGGCCACCTCGGTCGGGAACAGCTTCACGTTCAAGAACCACGACCAGGCGCGGCACGGTGCGGACTACTACCGCGTCTATGTGACCAAACAGGGCTACGACCCGGTCACCCAGCCGCTGCGCTGGAGCAACCTCGAACTCGTCGCCCAGACCGGCAAGATCGCCCCGGGGGCGGGGGAGACCTCCACCGAGCCGAGCCTGAATGGGGTCACCGTCTCGATCCCGGTCAACGCGCCGGGGCGCACCGGTCGCCACGTCGTCTTCATGGTCTGGCAGGCCAGCCACTTCGACCAGACCTTCTACTCGTGCAGTGATGTGATCTTTCCTGGGTGACCCATGTGGAATTGACCCGTGATTTTGGTGCTGGAATGACCCGGGCAGCGGGTCATTCCAGGCCGTACGGTCGCCGTATGACTGCAGAAAGCAAGACAGTGCTGACCCGCCGCGCGGACGCCGAGACCTGTGCCGACCCCAGCAGTGTGATGACCCTCCTCGGCGAGTCGGACGGCACGCCCGGCGGCTTCACGAGCTACCGGTCCAGCTTCGCCAAGGGGGCCGTGGGGGCACCAGCCCACTTCCACACCAAGGCGACGGAGCTGTTCTTCGTCATCGGCGGGTCCCTGCGCGTGCTGGTGGGCGAGGAGGTCACCACCCTCGACGAGGGCGACTTCCTCGCGGTGCCGCCGCGCACCCCGCACGCCTTCGCCGCCGCGCCCGGCGCCGAGGCGGACGTGCTGTTCGTATTCACCCCGGGCATGGGCCGGTTCGACTACCTGCGGCTGCTCGGCCGGGTCATGCGCGGGGAGGCCGACCCGAAGGAGATCGCCGAGTCAGCCGAGAGATTCGACAACCACTACGTCGACAGCCCGGTGTGGCGTGCCGCCCTGGAGGGCTCCGCGTGATCGACTCCACGACACACGTCCGGGTGGCCCGCCCCTCGCGGGACCTCACCGCCGCCGAACGCTTTTACGTGCACGGTCTCGGACTCGACGTGCTGTGGCGGACCACCGACCGCGTCCCGGGCGAGCACGATCTGCTGATGGTCGGCCCCAAGGGGGCGTCCTGGCACTTCGAGTTGACCCACGACCCCGAGCGCCCGCTGGAGCCGACCCCGACCGTGGACGACCTGTTCGTGGTCTACCTGGGCGGCCCCGTGGACGAGGCCCTGGTCGACCGCCTGGTGGCCACCGGCGGGACCAGGGTTGCGGCGCACAACCCGTACTGGGACGAGCACGGAGTGACCGTCGCCGACCCGGACGGCTACCGCCTCGTCCTGTGCTCGCGCACCTGGGGTTAGACGCGCACCTGGGATGAGACGCGCGCCTCAGCGCTTCGGCGGGGCCGTCGAGGCGCGGGCCATCAGTTCGGCGCGGATCATGGCCACGCCGCCCGGCGGCTGCGGCTCGCGGCCGAGGGCGAGGCGCCCGGCGCGTACTCCGGCGTCGTGCAGCGGCAGCCGCACCGTGGTCAGGGCGGGGACGGCGTCGGCGCTGAAGGGGAGGTCGTCGAAGCCCGCCACCGAGACGTCCTCGGGGATCCGCAGGCCCTGGTCGCGCAGGGCAGCGCAGACACCGAGGGCGATGGTGTCGTTGGCGGCCACGATGGCGGTCAGACCGGCGTCGCGGCGCAGGAGTTCGAGGGTGGCGTCGTAGCCGGAGGCGCGGTCGTAGAGGCCGTGGACGGTCAGCTGCTCCGCGTCCCCCGCCAGGTCGGCCGCGACCAGGGCCTCGCGGTGGCCCTCCAGCCGGTGGCGGGTGGTGGTGCGCTCGGCGGGGCCCGCGACGTAGCCGATGCGGCGGTGGCCGAGGGTCAGCAGATGCTCCGTCAGACGGCGGGCGCCGCCGCGGTTGTCGAAGGTGAGGGTGATCGCGTCCTCGATCGGGGGCCGCCCGCACAGCACCACCCGGGTCCCGGAGGCGGCGAGCCGGGACGCTTTGACGGCGACCGCCTCGGCGTGGCCGGGGCGCTCGACCGCGCCGCCGGTGAGGACGACGGCGGCGGCGCGCTGCCGCTGGAGCAGGGTGAGGTAGTTCAGCTCGCGCTCGGGCGAGCCGCCCGTATTGCAGATGACGGCCAGTTTCTCGGCGCCGCGCACCTGTTCGCCGCCGGAGCCGATGGAGCCGTTGCCGGAGCCATTGCCTCCAGCGGCACCCGGCGCGCCCATCTCGGACTGCACGGCGCCCGCGATGATGCCGAAGAAGGGGTCCGCGATGTCGTTGACCAGCACCCCGACCAGATCGGACGTGGCGGCGGCGAGAGCGCTTGCCGGGCCGTTGACCACGTACTCCAGGTCCTCGACGGCGCGCAGTACCCGGGCCCGGGTCGATTCGGCAACCGGATAGTTGCCGCTCAGGACGCGCGACACGGTCGCCGCCGAGACCCGAGCCCGTGCGGCCACATCGGCCAGGGTCACTGCCATGTTTCCTCCGTTGGATGGTCACCTGGGTGACGAGGGGTGGGACACCGCGTGCGCTGGTGGGGCCGGGTTCATCGTCTCACTGGTCAGCGCCGTAGCGGCCATCGCATATCGAACCGGGAACGGGCGCGGGAATCTGCTCGCCGGGGTCTTGTCCTGACATCCGGACCGTGCCTAGGGTCGACCCCCAGCAAGCGCTTTCCGTCCCGTTGGCGAGGAGCCTCACTCCATGGCGACACCGCAGTCCGCCGCCGCAGCAGCACCCGCCCGCATCCGTGCCGCGGTCATCGGCACCGGAGCCATCGTCTCGGGCAGTCATCTGCCCGCCCTGCGCGATCACGCCGACCGGGTCGAGCTGGTCGCCGCGGTCGATGTGGACGCGGAACGGCTCGACGCGTTCCGTACGACGGCCGCCGAGAGCGCCGGATTCACCGTGGCCGGTTATACCGATGTGGCCGCGATGCTGAAGACCGAGCGCCCCGACCTGGTGCTCATCGGCACCCCGCCGTCCCTCCACCGCGAGCAGACGGTGGCCGCGCTCGAAGCGGGCGCGTGGGTGCTGTGCGAGAAGCCGCTGTGCCTCACGCTCGCCGAGTACGACGAGATCGCGGAGGCGGAGAAGACCGGCGGGCCGTACGCGTCCGTGGTCTTCCAGCACCGCTACGGCTCGGGCGCCGTCCACGCCCGGGACCTGCTGGCTACCGGGGCGCTGGGCCGCCCGCTGGTGGCGCACTGCCAGACCACCTGGCACCGGGACACCGCGTACTACGCCGTGCCCTGGCGCGGCCGCTGGGACAGCGAGGGCGGCGGGCCCTCCATGGGCCACGGCATCCACCAGATGGATCTGCTGCTGCACCTCCTCGGCGACTGGACCGAGATCCGCGCCATGGCCGGGCGGCTGGTGCACGACGTGGAGAGCGAGGACGTGTCCACCGCGCTGGTCCGGTTCGAGAACGGAGCCATGGCCACCGTCGTCAACAGCGTGCTCTCGCCCGACGAGGTCAGCCGCATCCGTATCGACTGCGCGGACGCCACCGTCGAGCTGACCCACCTCTACGGGCACCGCAACGACGACTGGGTCTACACCCCCGCCCCGCACGTCCGCGACGAGCCCGCCCGGCAGGAGCGCTGGCGGACCCCCGCCGCCGATCTGCCCAGCTCGCACGCCGCCCAGCTGGCCGGGCTGCTGGACGCGATGCGGGACGGCGTACGGCCCCCGGGCAGCGGCCCGGACGCCCGCCGCACCCTCGAATTCATCGCCGCGCTCTACAAGGCGGCCTTCACCGGGCAGCCCGTGCACGCGGGGGAGATCGCGCCCGGCGACCCGTACTACGACGCCATGCACGGAAGCCACCCCGAGTGGGCCCCGAAGGCACCGAAGACCGCGCAGGCCGAGCAGGCCCCGAAGAAGGAGAGCTGAGGCCGTCATGAGCCAGCAGATCACCGTCACCCACACCCACGGCGAGCGGATCTCGGTAGCCTCCGGCGGCGTCGAGCTGATGGCGTACGTCTACGCGCCCGACCCGGACGCCTTCGAGGCCCGTAAGCCGTACGCCCACCCGCTGCGCACCCTCGCCGGAAGCCCGGTCTCCGGCTACCGGCCGAACGACCACCGCTGGCACAAGGGTCTGCAGATGACCTCCAGCCATCTGTCCGGCCAGAACTTCTGGGGCGGCAACTCCTACCTCGGCCCCGACGAGGGCTACCAGCGGGTCGAGGAGCGGGTCGGCTCCATGCGGCACGACGGCTTCCGGGAGTTCACGGTCACCGACGACCGGCTGCGCTTCACCGAGCAGCTCACCTGGGTCGCCAATCCCGCCATCCAGCACAGCGGCGGCCCGGAGTGGGCGCGCGAGCTGCGCACCATCGAGCTGCACTCGGTCGAGCCGGACGAGGGCACCTGGGCCCTGGACTGGTCCATCCGCCTCACCAACACCCGCGGCGAGGCGCTGCACTTCGGCTCCCCGACCACCGCGGGCCGTGAGATGGCCGGGTACACCGGGCTCAACTGGCGCGGCCCCCGCGACTTCACCGGCGGCGACGCCTTCGGCCCGGACGGGCGCGGCGGCGAGGGCGAGGCGGGCGCCTCGGACCTGATGGGCACCGCGGCCACCGACGCCCCCTGGGTCGCGTTCACCGGTGAGCACGACGGCATCGACGCGCACTCGACGCTGCTGTTCGCGCACGCGCCGGAGAACAAAGACGGGATCCACGCCTCGCACTGGTTCGTGCGTTCCGAGCCGATCCCCTCGGTCGCCCCCTCGTGGGCGTTCTTCGAGGAGTTCGAGCTGCCGCCGGGGGAGTCCTTCGGCTACCGCTACCGCGTGGTGGTCGCGGACGGCGCGTGGGACCGGGCGCGCGCCGAGAGCTACCTCAAGAACCACGGGTGGTGAGCCAGGTGAGCGAGATGGCAGCGATGCCCGCCCCGCTGCCGGGCGGCGTGGGGATGTCCCACATCAGCGCGTACGACTGGGAGGCGGCCGACGGCGTGTGCGGCGGCAGCCCCCACCTCCACCTCGCCTGCACCGAGGCGTACGTGGTGACCGCCGGGCGCGGCGCCGTCCAGACCCTGACCGTCGCGGACGGCTTCACCGAGACGCCGCTGGAGCCGGGCGCGGTGGTGTGGTTCACCCCCGGCACGGTGCACCGCATGGTGCAGGGCGGCGGCCTCAAGGTGACCGTGCTGATGCAGAACAGCGGGCTGCCCGAGGCCGGGGACGCGGTGTTCACGTTCCCGCCCGAGGTGCTGGCCGACCCCGAGCGGTACGCGGCGGCCGCCGCACTGCCCGCCAAGGAGGGCCCGGAGGCGGACGCGGCCGCGCGGCGCCGCCGGGACCTGGCGGTCGAGGGCTATCTGACCCTGCGCGCCGCCGCCGAGAAGGGCGACGACGCTCCGCTGCGCGCCTTCCACGAGGCGGCCGTGCGGATCGTCGCGCCCAAGGTCAAGGAGTGGGAGCCGCGCTGGCGGGACGGTGCGCTCGCCGCCGCCCGGCGCACCGGTGAGCAGCTGACCGCGCTCGCGGCGGGCGACCCGGCCCACCTCGCCGACGCGCGCGTCACCGCGACCGGGCCCAGCCGCCGGGGCGGTTACGGCATGTGCGGCCGCCGGGACGAGTACGAACTGCCCGGCGCGACGCTCCCGTACTACGGCGAATAAGCACCGGCATCCCCCACAGGAACAGGCACGAACAGGCACATCGGCACATCACAGGAGGGAGGTCGGTCCGGCCATGCGCAAGAAAAGGACAAAGGTGTCCTGCGCCCTGGCTCTCGTCCTCACACTCGGCGGAACCCTCACGGGCTGCGGCGGCGGTGAGGGCGGTGGCTCGGGCGGCAAGGTCACCCTGCGGTTCACCTGGTGGGGCAACCCCGACCGGGCGGCCCGTACCGAGGAGGCCGTCAAGCTGTTCGAGAAGAGCCATCCGAACGTCGACATCAGCACGTCGTTCGCGGGCTTCGACACGTACAAGGCGAAGCTCGCCACCCAGGCCGCGGGCGGCGACGCACCCGATGTGATGCAGCTGGACTACCGGCAGATCAACCAGTACGCCACCTCCGGCATCCTGCTCGACCTCGGCGAACACCGCGAGCTGCGCACCAAGGACATCGACAAGGGGCTGCTGGCCACCGGCGTCGTGGACGACAAGCAGTACGCGCTGCCGGTCGCCCGTGGCGCCGAGGCCATACCGTACGACGCGTCGCTGTGGCGCAAGGCGGGCGTCCCCGAGCCGACGATCGACTGGACGTGGGCCGACTGGACCGACGCGATGCGCAAGCTGAAGGCGGCGAAGAAGGACATCGGCGGCAAGGTCGGCGCCACCGACCCGGGCCAGAGCGAGGACGTCTTCGAGATCTGGCTGCGCGGCCGGGGCAAGTCCCTCTACACCGAGGGCGGCGGGCTGGGCTTCACGGCCGACGATCTGACCCGCTACTGGGAGTTCTGCACCAAGCTCCGCAAGGAGGGCCTGGTGTCCTCCGCCGAGCAGACGACGCAGATGGACGGCTCGGTGGAGAACACCCCGCTCGGCCGCCTGAAGTCCGTATCCGACTTCAACTGGGACGCACCGTCCAGCGGCTACGAGGCCATCGTCGGGAAGGGGCTGAAGCTGGCCCCGCTGCCCGCCGGTGACGACGGCAAGCCCGCCCTGTACTACAAGCCGTCGATGTTCTTCGGGGCGTCCGCCAAGACCCAGCACCCCAAGGAAGCCGCCCAGTTCATCGACTTCCTGCTCAACGACGAGAAGGCCGGGGCCATCCTCGGTGCCACCCGCGGCATCCCGGCCAACGACACCATCCGGGACAAGGTGCTGCCCAAGCTGGAGGGCTTCGACCAGGTCGTCTCCGCGTACCAGAAGCAGTTCGAGGGCAAGCTCGCGGATCCGCCCGCCGCGCCGCCCAAGGGCGACGCCTCGCTGCAGTCCACCTTCACGCGCGACTACGACCAGGTGTCGTACGAGCGCCTGTCGCCGCGCCAAGCGGCGGAGAACTACATCACCGAGGCGAAGGCGGAGCTGAGGCAATGACCGCGACCGCGACCCGCCCCCAGGACGCCGCGCCCCCCGCCGAGGGCGCCAAGCGGGCACCGAAGCGCGAGAGGCAGGGCGCCGCCTGGGTGTTCCTGTCGCCATGGGTGATCGGCGCGACCGTGCTGACGCTGCTGCCGATGGCCGTCTCGCTGTATCTGTCGTTCACCGACTACGACATGTTCGACGCCCCGCAGTGGATCGGCCTCCGCAACTACACCCAGATGTTCACGGAGGACCCCCGCTACTGGCGTTCGGTCACCACGACGCTGACGTACGTCGTGATCGCGGTGCCGCTGCAGCTGGTGCTGGCCCTCGCCGTCGCGATCGCGCTGAAGTCCGTCAAGCGCGGCAAGGGCTTCTACCGCTCCGCGTTCTACGCCCCCTCGCTGCTCGGCGCGTCGATGTCCATCGCCCTCGTCTGGCGGGCGATCTTCAACGACGGCGGCACCGTCGACAACCTGCTGTCCGGCGTCGGCATCGACATCGGCGGCTGGATCAACAAGCCCGGCTGGGCGATCCTGTCGGTCGCGCTGCTGACCATCTGGCAGTTCGGCGCCCCCATGGTGATCTTCCTGGCCGGGCTCCAGCAGATCCCCGCCGAGCTGTACGAGGCGGCGGCGGTCGACGGGGCGTCCTGGTGGCGGCAGTTCCGCTCCATCACCATCCCGATGCTGTCGCCGGTGCTCTTCTTCAACCTGGTGCTCCAGATGATCCAGGCGTTCCAGGTCTTCACCCCGGCCTTCGCGGTCAGCGCGGGCAAGGGCGGCCCCGCCGACTCCACCCTCGTCTACACCCTCTACCTCTACGACCGCGGCTTCACCGCCTCCCACATGGGCTACGCCTCCGCCATGGCGTGGGCGCTGCTGCTGGCCATCGGCGTCGTCACCGCGATCCTCTTCCGGACCTCCCGGGCCTGGGTCTTCTACGCCAACGACAACAACGAGGGGGCCCGATGACCACCGCCCCGATCACCGCCAGCCCGGCCGCCGGACGGTCCAAGGGCCGGATCGCGCTGCACGTCTGCCTGATCGCCATCCTGCTGGTGATGCTGTATCCGCTGGCCTGGCTGCTGGCCACCTCGTTCAAACCGGCCGACGAGGTCATCGCCAGCCTCAAGCTGCTCCCCAGCCATCTGGAGTGGAGCAACTACACCACCGCCATGGAGGGCGTGAACGAGGTCAGCGTCGGGCAGCTGCTGTGGAACTCGCTGCTCATCGCGTGCGGCGCCGTCCTCGGCAACGTCATCAGCTGCTCGCTCGCCGCGTACGCCTTCGCCCGGCTGCGGTTCCGGATGCGCGGGCCGCTGTTCGCCTTCATGATCGCGACGATCATGCTGCCGCACCACGCGATCCTCATCCCGCAGTACATCATCTTCAACCAGCTCGGCATGGTGAACACCTACTGGCCGATGATCCTGCCGAAGTTCCTGGCCACCGACGCCTTCTTCGTCTTCCTCATCGTCCAGTTCATGCGCAACCTGCCGCGCGAGCTGGAGGAGGCGGCCCGGATCGACGGCTGCGGGCCGTTCCGCTCCTTCTTCAGCGTCATCCTGCCGCTGACCAGGCCCGCGCTGATCACCACCGCGATCTTCACCTTCATCTGGACCTGGAACGACTTCTTCACCCAGCTGATCTACCTCTTCGAGCCGGAGAAGTTCACCCTGACCCTGGCCCTGCGCTCCTTCGTGGACGCCTCCAGCCAGTCGGCGTTCGGCCCGATGTTCGCGATGTCGGTCTTCGCGCTGCTGCCCATCGTGCTCTTCTTCCTCGCCTTCCAGCGGTTCCTGGTCGAGGGCATGGCCAACTCCGGAATCAAGGGGTGAGCCGCCATGCCGTCCTCCGCGACCACCCGTGAACCGGGCGAGCTGACCGGTCCGCGCTTCGCCCTCTTCGCCGACGTGCTGGCGGTGGGGCTGGCCACCGCCGCCGCCTCGCTCCCGCTGATCACCGCCCCCGCCGCCATGTCGACCGCCTGCGCCGTCCTCGACCGGCGGGTACGGGAGGACGCCCCCGCCACCGCGGGCGGCTACCTCCGCGCCCTGCGGACCCGGCTGCGCACCGGGGATCTGCTGGCCGGGGCCGGGATGCTGTTCGGCGGCGCGCTGCTGCTGTTCAACGCGCTCGCGGCCGGGGCGGGCCTGCCCGGCGCGGCCGTCTTCCGGCCCGCCCTGCTCGTCGTCGGCGGGCTGCTCACCGTCGTCCTGCTGCGCGCCTGCGCCCGCCCCGAATCGGCGACCAGCTGGCGCACGGCGCTGCGCTCGGCGGCGTACGCCAGCGTGCGCGCCCCCCGCGCGAGCCTCGTTCTGCTGCTGGCCGTGGCCACCGCCGCGGTCTGCGCCTGGGCCTACCCGCCCCTCCTCTTCCTCGTCCCCGGCCCGCTCGCGATCGCGGCCAGAGCCACGGAGCACCACCCATGAGCCTGCTTCGCCGTCATTTCCTCGCCGGAACCGCCGCCGTGAGCGGGTTGCTCGCCTACGGTGCGCCCCAGGCCGCGGCCGCCCCCGGCCGTACCGACAAGCCGTTCCTGGATCTGCTCACCCAGGCCGCCGACAAGCGGGTGGCCGAGGTGGTGGACGGGCTCGACGCCACCCTCGCCCAGCTGAACAACCTCGGCCAGGCTCGCCCCGCCGCCCGCAGCCTGCGGCTGCTCACCTCCGTCCATGTGTGGGCCGACGCCGAGCACCACCACGACGCGGCGCTCATCGCACCGATGACCCGGCTCGCCGACGCGCTGGCCGCCGCCCAGTTCGACGACGGCCTCTTCGACCAGGGCGCGGTGCACTCCCCGCCGGACACCGCCTTCTCGATCGTCGACCTGGGCATGCTCTACGGGCTGCTGGACGATGACGACCACGCGTCCACCGCGAAGGTCCGGGCCACCCTGAAGACGATCCTCCGCAAGGCCGGTTCGGGGCTCGCCACCGGCGGGCTGCACACCCCCAACCACCGCTGGAAGGTGTGCGCCGCGCTCGCCCGGATCAACTCGTTCTGGCCCGACGCCCGCTACACCCGCCGCATCGACGCCTGGCTGGCCGAGGGCATCGACCAGTACGCGTCGGGCCAGTACAGCGAGCGCAGCGCCACGTACGCGCCGATCGTCACCAACCCCGCGCTGCTGACCCTCGCCCGGCTCACCGACCGCCCGAAGCTGTACGACACGGTGCGCCGCAACCTGGAGGCCACGCTCCACCTCGTGGAGCCCAACGGCGATGTGGAGACGGTGCATTCGCGCCGCCAGGACCAGAAGACGGTCAAGCATCTGTCCGAGTACTGGCTCCAGTACCGGGCGCTGGCGCTGCGCGAGAAGGACGGGCGCTTCGCGGCCATGGCCGAGACCGTTCAGCGGCGCGGGGCGGACCAGACCTTCGACGAGACCCCGCTCGGGGACTTCCTCGCCGAGGTGCTGGACGAACCGGAGCTGGCGGCGCCGCTGCCGAAGGCCACCGCGGCGCCCTCCGAGTTCACCTGGCGCGACAAGGACAGCGGGCTGGTGCGGATCGGCCGGGGCGCCACCCGTACGTCCCTCTTCGGCGGTACGGACTTCCCCGACGTCCACGCGATCTCCTCGGGCCTGTCCACCAACCCGACCTTCTTCAAGTGGCGCAAGGGCGCGGCGATCCTGGACTCGCTGCGGCTGTCCCCGCAGTTCTTCTCGCTCGGCCACTTCCGGGCCGAGGACATCGAGCGCACGGCGGACGGCTGGCGGCTCTGGGCGGACGTACGCGCCGGGTACCACCTGCCGCTGCCACCGCAGCACCGCCGCCCCGACGGCCGCTACCCGCTGACGAACGACGGCCGCTTCTGGTCCGCGATGGACTTCCCGCACCGCCCCAAGGAGTGGCGCACCCTGCACACCGAGGTGCGGGCGGCCGAGGCGGACGGCGGCTGGAACCTGGACGTGGAGGTCGGCGAGTCCGACGTCCCGCTCGCCCTCGAACTGTGCTTCCGCGGCGGCGGAAAGCTCACCGGGGTCGAGCCCGTGCCCGGCCAGAAGGACACGTATCAGCTGGTCAAGGGGTACGGAACGTACACCTCCGGCGACGACGTGATCACCTTCGGCCCGGGCAACGGCAGCGGCCCGCGCCAGCCCGCCACCGTGGACCCGGGGGAGCGCTACACCTGGATGGGCGGCGATCTGCCGGTCTCCGGGCTGCGGGTGCTGATCACCGGGCGTTCGCCTCTCGACTATCGCTTGACGCTGCGCTGACTTCGAGATGAAGCGCTGACCGCCTCTGTGTCTCCCCTGTGCCCGCTCTGTACAGGGGTGGCCGGGGCGGCTAGCGTTGGTTTTTAGAAAGCGCTTACTGCAAGCGCTTACGGTGACCCTGGTGAGGAGAAGAAGCCACGTGACACGCAAGACCGTGCGGATCGCCATGAACGGTGTGACCGGCCGGATGGGATACCGCCAACACCTCGTCCGGTCGCTCCTCGCCATCCGCGAACAGGGCGGCATCGACCTCGGCGACGGCAGCGTGCTGTGGCCCGAACCGCTGCTCGTCGGCCGCCGCGAGCACGCCCTGAAGGCGATGGCCGAGCGCCACGGCCTCGACCCCGTCGCCGACGTCTCCACCGACCTGGACGCCGTGCTCGCCGACGACACCGTCGACATCTACTTCGACGCGCAGGTCACCGCCGCCCGCGAGGACGCCCTCAAGAAGGCCATCGCGGCGGGCAAGCACATCTACACCGAGAAGCCCACCGCCACCGACCTCGACGGCGCCCTCGAACTGGCCCGGCTCGCCCAGGCCGCGGGCATCAAGCACGGCGTCGTCCAGGACAAGATCTTCCTGCCGGGGCTGCTGAAGCTGAAGCGGCTCATCGACGGCGGCTTCTTCGGCCAGATCCTCTCCATCCGCGGCGAGTTCGGCTACTGGGTCTTCGAGGGCGACTGGCAGAGCGCCCAGCGCCCCTCCTGGAACTACCGTGCCGAGGACGGCGGCGGCATCGTCGTCGACATGTTCCCGCACTGGGAGTACGTCCTGCACGAGCTGTTCGGCCCCGTCCGCACCGTCCAGGCCCAGACCACCACCCACATCCCGACCCGCTGGGACGAGCAGGGCAAGCCGTACGACGCCACCGCCGACGACGCGGCCTACGGCATCTTCCAGCTCGAGGGCGGCGCCATCGCCCAGATCAATTCCTCCTGGGCGGTCCGCGTCAACCGCGACGAGCTGGTCGAGTTCCAGGTCGACGGCACCGAGGGCTCCGCCGTCGCGGGGCTGCGCAACTGCCGCGTCCAGCACCGCTCGGCCACCCCCAAGCCGGTCTGGAACCCGGACCTCCCGGCCACCGAGTCCTTCCGCGACCAGTGGCAGGAGATTCCGGACAACGACGCGTTCGACAACGGCTTCAAGTCCCAGTGGGAGCTGTTCCTGCGCCACGTCGCCCTGGACGAGCCCTGGCGCTGGGACCTCCTCGCGGGCGCCCGCGGCGTCCAGCTCGCCGAGCTGGGCCTCGCGTCTTCCGCCGAGGGCCGCCGCTTCGACGTCCCGGAGCTGAACCTGTGACCCTCCACCTCCCCGGGCCGGGCGGCGCGACCCGCCCCTACGAGCCCCGCACCGAGCCGCTGGCGCTGACGAAGGGTGCTGCTTTTACGTCCCGCGTCGTGTTCTCGGCCGCCCATGTGGCCGCCGACCCGTACGCCGACGTCAGCCCCGACAGCCCCGCCGCCGTCGACTGGGACGCCACCCTCGCCTTCCGCCGCCACCTGTGGTCGCACGGTCTCGGCGTGGCCGAGGCCATGGACACCGCGCAGCGCGGCATGGGCCTCGACTGGGCGGGCGCCGCCGAACTCATCCGGCGCTCGGCGGCCGAGGCGAAGGCGGTCGGCGGGCGCATCGCGTGCGGCGTCGGCACCGACCAGCTGGCCCCCGGCGACCGTACGGCGGCCGAGGTGCGGACCGCGTACGAGGAGCAGCTCGCCGTCGTCGAGGAGTCCGGCGCCCAGGCGATCCTGATGGCCTCGCGCGCGCTGTGCGCCGCCGCCAAGACCCCGGACGACTACCTCGACGTCTACGGCCATCTGCTGCGCCAGGCGCGCGAGCCGGTCGTCCTGCACTGGCTGGGCCCGATGTTCGACCCGGCCCTGGAGGGCTACTGGGGCAGCGCCGACCTGGACGCCGCCACCCGTACCTTCCTCGACGTGATCGCCGCCCACCCCGACAAGGTCGACGGCATCAAGGTCTCCCTGCTCGACGCCCAGCGCGAGGTCGACCTGCGGCGCCGCCTGCCGGACGGGGTGCGCTGCTACACCGGCGACGACTTCAACTACCCCGAGCTGATCGCGGGCGACGACCACGGCTTCAGTCACGCGCTGCTCGGCATCTTCGACCCGCTGGGCCCGCTCGCCGCCGAGGCCGTACGCCGCCTGGACACGGGCGACACCGAGGGCTTCCGGGCCCTGCTCGACCCCACCGTGGAACTCTCCCGCCACCTCTTCCAGACCCCGACCCGCTACTACAAGACGGGCGTCGTCTTCCTGGCCTGGCTGGCGGGCCACCAGTCGCACTTCACGATGGTGGGCGGCCTCCAGTCGGCCCGTTCGCTGCCGCACCTGGCGCGGGCGTACGAACTGGCCGACGGGCTGGGCCTGTTCCCGGACCCGGCGCTGGCGGAGTCCCGTATGAAGCATCTGCTGAACGTCTACGGAGTGGCCCAATGAACGCCGTGCCCCGGTTGAGCCTGAACCAGGAAACGATCAAGCAGTGGTCGCTGCCGGAGCTGGCGGAGGGCTGCGTCAAGGCGGGAGTCACGGGCGTGGGCCTGTGGCGCGAGCCGGTCCAGAAGTACGGCGTGGAGGCCGCCGCCGCGCTCATCCGGGACGCGGGGCTGACCGTCACCTCGCTGTGCCGCGGCGGCTTCTTCACCGCGCTCGACCCCGATGAGCGCGCCGCCGCACTGGCCGACAACCGCACGGCCATCGACGAGGCCGCCACCCTCGGCACCGACACCCTGGTCCTGGTCTCCGGCGGCCTCCCGTCCGGCAGCCGCGACCTGTTCGCCGCCCGCGAGCGCATCGCCGACGCGCTGGGGGAGCTGGGCCCGTACGCCGCCGAGCGCGGCGTCCGCCTGGCCATCGAGCCCCTGCACCCCATGTACGCCTCCGACCGCTGCGTCGTCTCCACCCTCGCCCAGGCCCTCGACCTGGCGACCCGCTTCCCGGCCGACCAGGTCGGCGTCGTCGTGGACACCTACCACCTGTGGTGGGACGACACCGCGGCCGCCCAGATCGCCCGCGCGGGCGCCGAGGGCCGCATCGCCGCCTTCCAGCTCGCCGACTGGATCACGCCGCTGCCGGAGGGTGTGCTGCTGGGCCGGGGCCAACTCGGTGACGGCGCCGTCGACTTCCGCTGGTTCCGCGAACAGGTCGACGCGACCGGCTACGACGGACCCATCGAGGTCGAGATCTTCAACCCGGACCTCTGGGCCCGCGACGGCGCCGAAGTCCTGGCCGAGGTCGCCGACCGCTACCGGGAGCTGGTGCTGTAACCGGGCCCGGGTAGGGTGCGGCCATGAACACGGGGGCACGAAGGATCATCGAGCCACGGCTGCGGATACGTGACGTCCTGCTGCGCGGTGCGCTGCACGGACTGGCGTCGATCGTCGTCCTGCTGATCGCCATGTGGTGCGTCGGCGATCACAACGACCGGGAGGAATTCCTCGCGGTCGTCGGCGGCATCGCGCTCGTCTTCGGCGGGGTGTTCGCCCTGTTCGGCGCGTTCCTCTGGGCGTGCTGCCGCGGCGACATCCGCCGGTGGCGCGACGTTCGCTCGGTCACCAGCCAGTACGAGGGCGCCACGATCATGGCCCCGGCCATGGTCCGCTGCGGCGTCATGGCCCTGGTCCTGGCGCCCGCCGCGATGGGGCTGTACGGCGTGGTCGACGAGGCGGCGTACGGAAGCTGGCTCTACGGCGCCTGACGCCCGTTCGCCTCGTCCTCCGGCGGCGGCACCGCGTATCCGGGCACCGACGGCCACCGCACCGTCAGCACCACCGACTCCTCCTCCGCGCACCAGGAGTGGTCGACACCGTGCCCCCACACGACGTAATCCCCCTGCTGCTCCAGGAGAACGCTGCGGCCGGGCAGCTCCACGCGGAAGCGGCCGCTGATGAGCACCAGCAGCGCCGTCCGCTCCTCGCCCCTCACCCACCGCGCCCGCTCGTCCCCGGGCGGATGGACACCCCACTTGATCTCCACGTCCGCACTGTGGCGGGGATCGTCGGCGTCCTTGAAGGGCCCGAGGATCCACCCCCGGTCCAACGCCGCGTCCTTGCCCGCGTTGCCCACGTACACGCTGTCATTCACGCTGTCGCTCACGTCTCCGGAAGCTAGCAGGCTAGGGTACGCGCGGCGCGAGAGACGCGTGGCCGCCGCACTGGGCCGGTGACTTTCCCGCCGAGGGCGACCAGGTCATCGCCGGGCTCTTCGCCGAACACCCCGACTGGCTGGGCCCGTACGGCCACCGGCTGATCATCGAACGGGCCACCGGTCTGGTGGTCGGCTCGATCGGTCTGTTCTGGCCGTCGGGTGACGGCGCCGTCGAGATCGGCTACGGCATCGTGCCCTCCCGCCGGGGCCGTGGCTACGCCCCCGAGGCCACCCGCGCCCTCACCGCCTTCGCGCTCGGCGCGCCGGGCGTCCACGCGGTGCACGCCACCGTGGAGCTGTCGAACCCGGCCTCCGCCAGGGTGCTGGAGAAGTCCGGCTTCCAGCGCCATGGCACATCACCCGACCAGAAAACAGCTCGCTACCAGGCGCGTTGATTGCCAGCCCGTACCCGTCCACCGTGGGCTCACCGGCGGCAACCCACCGCCGGTGAGCTGCGGCCACCTCGTCCCACAGTCGGCGCGGCCCGAACTGGGACACCGCGAACATCGCCGTCTGCTCCCCGTCGTAGTCGACCGCCGCCCAGGAAGTGGCGGCGTCGTCGGCCAGCCACAGCCGGGTGTGGACACCAGCCACATCGGTCGCCCAGGAGTGCCAGACGCCGGGTACGGCGAGCCCGACGGCGAATTGCGTGTCCACGTCGTGCCCGGCCACGGACCGTGGCGAGACGTCGGTCACCGACAGGTCCGCCAACTGCCCCTCCCGCAGCACATCCCGGCTTAACCCGACGTCCGGCCGCTGCCCCCGCATGGTCATGTAGGAGCCGTGCGGCGCGAAGCGTCCCGAGGCCCCGCCGTCGGTGTCTCTGGTCAGCACCAAGGTCCCGTAGCAACACCAAGCGCTGTCCCAGGGCGTGACCATCCGGCCCCCGGGGCGGGTCTGCGCCAGCCAGGCGGACGGCACCGCCCGTACCGAACAGGTGGCGATGACCCGGTCGTACGGCCCTCCCGCCGCCCACCCACGGGCACTGTCCCCGCACTCCACAGCGGGGTCGAACCCCGCTCGGGCCAGGCGCTTCCGAGCCCCGTCCGCCAGCCCCGGGTTGATCTCGACCGAGACGACCCGGTCACCGCCCAGCCGTGCCGCCAGCAGCGCGGCGTGAAAGCCGGTCCCGGTGCCGATCTCCAGCACCCGCATGCCGTCCTCGATCTCCGCTTGCTCCAGTATGCGGAGGGCCGTGCTCGGCGCGGACGCGGAGGACATCGGCACCTGGAGCCCCTCCTCCATCGCGAGTTGGGTGACAAGCGGCTCATCGGCGTACGCCACCTCCCTCCAACGCGCGGGCTCACGCGCCCGGTCGCACGGCGCATAGCCGCCGTCCCCGTCCCGCAGCCACAGCCGGTCGGGCAGGAACAGGTGGCGCGGCACCGCCCGCAGCGCCCGCGCCCACTCCTCGGGTACGGGGTGCCCCAGGCTCTCGGTGAGCTGGGCCAGCAGCCGGTCGATCACTTCTGCCCCGGCTACGGCGTAGGCCGCCCCGGCGGCGGAGGCGGCACTGGCCGCCCCGGCTGATGCCCGTCGTCGCCGATGGGCGAGCGGTGCTTCATCTCCAGGCTTCTCTCTCCGCTTCCACGTTGCCCAGCCCACGACGGTGGTCGCAGTGGTCACTCGCGGCCCGCTCGATGTGACTGGCAGCGATGGTTGTCACTTTTGGGCTGTTCCTGAGCATTCCGCTGAGAAGCCTCAGTCACGAGGTGAACCGGAGTCAGATTGCAGCCGTTATGGCTACATGAGGAATCGGCCGAGTTCGACAAGTGCGTGATGCAAGTTGGCGTACTCGATCCGGCGTTGGCTGCCGGGTTGGCACTCAGAGGTCGACGACACCGTGGTCGCTAACAATCACAGAATGGAAGGACTGGTCATGCAGAACGCGGATTACTCTCCCGCGCTGTACGCGTCTGATCCGGAGGGCAGTGACGGTTCTTTCGATCAGGATGTTTCTCCAGAGGAACTCGCTGAACACTATGCGCGATTCAATCCATCCGTTAGTCATGTCCCCCCTCGGACTGTTGGCTTCGGATCCAGTGAATATGGCATCCACCCAAGCAATGTCACCGTCGCCCGAACCGGTGGCGCCGCTGGGCGCCGAGTCCTATACCGGACAGGCGGAGAGCCTCTTTATCGATTTGACGGACGCACGCCGGAACAGATCTATGCAGCCGGTGGATTTCAGCCGATAAGCGACAGGTTTCCTGTAAGCTTGCAGTCGTACCAGAACACCACGCAACGTTCCTCGCTCGTCAGCTTTACCCGAGATCCGGACCCTTCGGCCGAAATGCTTGAGCGTGCAGACGAGCTCTCGCGCGCGCATGACCCCAGTCGAAGTCCCGACGCTCCGGTATATCGCTACAATATGTCGGTGCCCGGCGGTATCGATTTGACCGCGTCACTCGACACGCAGTCCTATCCTGACCAGGCAGAGGTCGTCTTTTATAAAGGTGTCCGGGGCGACTACATCGTCAGCGCCACACCGTACGGCTTTGATGCCGAAGGAAGCCCGGTGCAAACGGGGCCAACGGTTAATTACCCCCCCGCGTCGACGCAGGGGCAGCCCGGCCATTCGCAAAGTCAGGTGGCATGGGCCGCTAATCTTAGGAGTTCTTCCGTGGAGCGCAGCCCTTCTAGGGAAGGGCGCGATTCCGGGCAATCGGAAGTAGGCGCACACGTCGCACAACATGGTCAGCATGCGCATGGCGGGCAGAAGCGGGGGCGGAGGTAGCGAACAAGCCTGCGTGGATTGCAACGGCCCTTCGTGTAGGTTGTTGCGACCTCTCGTGGACTTACTGACCTGCAATGTGTGGTGGTCGGCCAGGGCGGTGCGCTATAGCCCGGAGCAGATGCCCTCGACGGGGTTGAGGTCGGGTGCGCAGGGCGGCAGTTGGATGACCGTGGGCCAGTCACGGTCAGCGGTATACCGCCGCATGCCTGCCGTGAGGTGGGTGTTGAGGTTGAATGCGGTAGAGGGCTGCGTTCGCCTGGCGGTTGCCGCCTCGGTTGAGGCGTCGATGTCGGCTCTTCCCGGAGGAATGCTCGACTGGGCTCACGCCGCACAAGGCGGCGAAGGACGCCTCGCTGGCAAGGCGGTCGTGATTTTCCCCGGCGGCGATGAGCAGAGCTGCCGCGCTGTCGGGGCCGACGCCAAAGACTTTGAGCGGATGCGCACAGCCAGCAGCTGCAGTGCCTGGTGGACGGCGCCATGCTCGGACTTGAGCTGGGCGCAGGCGGCGAAGAGTGCCGGGTTGCCCAGCGGCTCGAGCGATTCACGCAGGCCGGGATCAGCGCAAGGACCGCCCGAGCTGCCGCTTCGGCATCGATGGCATCGGTCTTGCCACGCTGTCGCCGGGTGGCACGGTCTGGCCGGTCAACCTCGATGACCTGCACGCCTTCTGCCTGCAGATATCGGCACAGTGATGTTCCGTAGGATCCCGTGCCTTTCACCCCGGCTCGAAGAACGACGCCGAAGGAGCGGGCCCATGCCAGCAGATCGCGGTATCCGGCCCGGGTCACGGGGAATGAGCTTGTGGCCAGCAAGGCGCCCAGCGCGGTGAGCACAGCGGCGACGTGCACGTTTCTATGGGTATCGACGCCCAGGACCACTTCAACAGTGGCCGTGCGAGGCGCATTTAAGGAATGTTGATCTGCGAACGCGGTGGGCATGGGTGCCTCCTCCGGGCCGGTTCTCTCTGGCCGGCTGTGACGGAGACGGGCGGTCAAGACTGTGACGATGCCGAAGCGAAAGCCCCTATGGGGACACGTCCGTTCGCCGGGGGCCGACAAGTCCCGCCCGGACCACGGCCGACAGATCAACTCTCTGGACACCAAGGTCAGTCCCAGACCGGGCCAGACCGTGATCCGAACGAGACACCGTCATTCTCACAGTCCCAGACCAGCACGATGGGGCCGCCGAGCTGGTCGTGGGCGGTCTGGATCAGGTCGCGGTAGTCCTTCCAGGAGAAGCTCTTGCGCCCGTCGGGACGTTGTCGGGGCAGGGCCGGTAGATCAGCCGGGAGCGTTCGCCGGGCTTGTAGCAGACCAGCGCGGCGACAGCATAGCTGGAGCAGCTCTTGTGGAACCGACGCCCGATCAGGGTCTTGATCCGCCTTGTGGCCAGGCTTTGCGCCAGCACTGTACCGACCGGACGCTGACTCGCAGGTTGTGCGCGATGTCCGCGTTCTCGTCGCCCTGCTGGGGTCGCTCGGCCGCCTCCGACCGCAACTTCTCGCGGAAGGCTCGCCGCTCGTCCGTCAGCCCGCCGCCTTGCGCGTACCTCATGCACTCGGCATCCCGCAGGGGTCGAAGCAGCAGCGGCTCGTCCACCGGCGCGCCGGGGTCCTGGTACGGCGCGGTGTACGCCCGGGCCGTACGCCGTCGGCGCAGCACCGAGCGGGCGGCGTTGACCACGGCGGTGTGCAGATAGGCGTGCGCGTCCTGGAGGTCGTCCAGCCGCGCGCCGTGTCGGCGGCAGACGGCGGCGAACGCGTCCTGGACGACGTCCTCGGCGGTGTGCGGATCGTCCACCAGGAAGATCGCCAGCCGGACCATGTCGAGCCGCCGGGCCCGATAGAGATCTGCCAGCGTGGGAGGTGGCTCCTCGTCGTCCTGGGCGTCCACGGGTCTCAGCAGCCGGGGGCGCACCCCCGGTGCCGGGGCGGTCGTCCGGGCACGGCGAAGCAGCCGGGCCCATCAGGGCAGGACAAGGGTGAGCTGCATTGTCCTCGTTCATCTCGTCGGTGCGGCAGGGCCGACTCCGGATCCGGCCCTGCCCGGGGTTGTCGCGGCACCCGGAAATTCTTGGATCAACCCGAGGGACACCGCTGGCGTCACTACAGACCGCAGGGCCCCATGGGCCCACCGGCTACCCGGAGGTCTACGAATGAGACGGCGAGCGATACGCACGGGCTTATGCGCCCTGGTGGTAAGCCTGGCCGTGGGCGCCACCACCCTCACGCCCGCGCACGCGGCCACCGCCGCCACGAAGGACGGCCACGAGGCGACTCGGGACGCGCTGCGGCAGTGGGTGGAGAAGGGCGGGATACCCGGGGTGGCGGCCACGGTGTGGGAGGACGGGAAGACATGGTTCGGTTCCGCGGGGCACGCGGACACCGACACCGGTCGGAAGCGATCGCCCGATGACCACTTCCGGGCGGCGAGCATCACCAAGCTGTTCATCGCGACCGTCCTCCTCCAACTGGAGGCGGAGGGAGAGCTGAGCCTGGACGACTCGGTCGAGAAGTGGCTGCCCGGGGTGGTGCGGGGCAAGGACTACGACGGCAGCGGGATCACCCTGCGGAGCCTGCTCAACCACACCAGCCGCCTGCACAACTACACCGATGACCCGGACTTCCGGATCAACGCCGCCGGCAGCGGCTTCCCCGAGCACCGCTACGACACGTACACGCCCGAGGACCTGGTGGCCGTTGCGATGAAGCAGGAGCCGCCCCCCGTACAGAAAGGGGAGCCGTGGTACTCGAACACCAATTACATCCTCGCGGGGATGGTCATCAAGAAGGTGACGGGCCACTCCTACGCCCAGGAGGCCGAGCGGCGGATCATCAAGCCGCTGGACCTGGACGAGACATCGTTCCCCGGCACCTGGCCGAAGATGCCGAAGCCGCACCCCGTCGCGTACTCCTGGCTCCACGACGACTCCCCCGGAGCCCCCGTGCACGACGCCACCGAGCAGAACATGAGCTGGCTGGGCGCGGCGGGCGAGCTGATCTCCACCGCCGATGACCTCAACCGCTTCGACCGCGCCCTGATGCGCGGCCGACTGCTGCCCCGCGCCCAGCTGGACGAGATGCTGAACGAGGTGCCCTCGGGCGGCCAGATCAGGTACGGGCTCGGGGTCGAGAAGGCCACTCTGTCCTGCGGTGTGAAGGTGGTGGGCAAGACCGGCCGTACCAATGGCTCGCTGTCGGCGGTGGTGGGCACGGAGGACGGCACGCATCAGCTGACGTTCAACGCCAACGGCGACCGGCTCCCGGAATCGTCCCTCTTCTTCAACGTGATCGAGGCGGAGTTCTGCGGCCCGGGTCGGAAGACCGGCCCGAAGTAACAGATCAATAACTTCGGAAAATCGTGCAACCCTTCCCCGCCTTGGCCGGTCGTACCTGGCATCGGGCTTCCTGGGGAGGGATCTGGGGGGATTCAGAGGGAGCCCTGTGGAGGGGGAAGCGAGGGGCCTGGTCGACGGACCGGGCCCCTCGAAACGCGTCCGGGCCTCGTCCTAGCGCAGGTCGGGGCTCACCGGCCGGTCGTCCGCCAGCTCGCCGAAGAGCTTCTTCGCGCGTGCGGTGTCCCACCGCACGGCGCTGCCCTTCGAGGTCCGGAAGCCCAGGCTGGAGACCGGGACCTTGACCTGCTGCCCGTCACCGGCGGTCACGCCCTTCATCGCCTGGAACAGCGACAGGAGATCGGGCATCTCCATGCCCTTGTCGACAATGAGCGTGTCCAGCCCCGCGCGCATCGTCGGATACATCGTGAACGGGTCGAGGGCGACGCCCGGCGTGGCGGCCTTGTGGGCGAGTGCGGCGAGGAATTTCTGTTGATTCTTGGACCGTCCGAGATCGCCCTCGGCCTCTTGGTGGCGCTGCCGGACGAATGCGAGTGCCTTGGATCCGTCGAGGTTATGGCAGCCCTTCTTCAGATTCAGGCCCGATTTCTCGTCCCGTACATTCCTGTTCACGCACATGTCCACGCCGCCGACCGCGTTCACCAGGCCCACGAATCCCGCGAAGCCTATTTCGGCGTAGTGGTTGATGCGCAGACCCGTATTGTGCTCGATGGTGCGGATGAGCAAATCGGGGCCGCCGAGGGAGTACGCCGCGTTCAGCTTGTTCCGGGCCGCGCGGTAGTGCTTGCCGGTCTCGGGGCGGGTGAACGAGGGGATGGTCACCCAGGAGTCACGCGGGAGGCTCATCAGCGTGCTGCCGTGCGCACCGGTGTGGAGCACCATCATCGAGTCGGTGCGGCCGCCGTCGGCGGAGCCGGTGTGCAGCTGCTTCTTGGCCGCGCCGGACAGCCCCGTGCGGCTGTCGGAGCCCACGATCAGGTAGTTGGTGCCCTTGCCGCTCGGCGGGCGGTCCGTGGCGGCCTTGCCGAGGTCGACCTTGCGGTCGAGCGTGCTGTCGGCCCAGACGTAGGTACCGGCGGACGCCACGAGCGGTACGGAGATCAGGAGGGCCACCGCCCGCGCGATCCGGCGGCGCCTGCTGGCGGGTTGCCGGGGCGGTCTCCGTCTGATGACCGGGCCGCTGATGACCGGGCCGCCGCCGAAGCCCGCCCCGCCACCGTTCTGGTTCCTGTCCACCCACTCGCTCATGGCGCGCCAGTCTGCATGTTCACCAGTCCTACATCAAATGGACGACAGTTCTTCATGATCGTTAGATCGGAGTTGCTGGGCGGCGGTGCCCGAGCGGTGCATGCGGTGCCACGTCAGCCGGGCGCCGAGCAGCGCGGCGACCACGGACTGGATGACCACCAGGTACATCAGCTGCCGGTAGACGAAGAGCTGGAACGGCATCGACCACAGCGACCGCAACCGCTCCCCGTCCAGCCGCAGCGCGTATCCGGCGCACACCAGCTGGACCGCGAGGAACGCGCACCAGATCCCGGCCGACTGCACGGGGCTGAGGAAGAGCGCGCCGTACAGGGCGAACAGATCGACGATCGGCGCGATCAACGGCAGCAGTACCTGGAAGAGGACCAGGTACGACAGCCCCCGGCGCCCGAAGCGCCCGGCCGGGCCCAGTTCGACGGCGGCCCTCCGGTGCTTCCACATGGACTGGAGCGTGCCGAAGCACCAGCGGTAGCGCTGCCGCCACAGCTGGCGCAGCGAGGTGGGCACCTCGGTCCAGGCGACGGCCGTCTCCTCGTACACCACGCGCCAACCGGCCCGCCACAGGGCCATGGTCAGGTCGGTGTCCTCGGCGAGGGTGTCCTCACTGACCCCGCCGACGCCCATCAGCGCGTCCCGGCGGAACGCGCCGATGGCGCCCGGGACGGTCGGCATGCACTCCAGCACCTCGAACATCCGGCGGTCGAGGTTGAAGCCGAAGACGTACTCCAGGTGCTGCCACCGGCCCAGCAGGGTGCGCCGGTTGCCGACCTTGGTGTTCCCGCTCACCGCGCCGATGGCCGGGTGGGCGAGCGGCTGGATGAGCTGGTGCACGGCGTCGGCCTCGAAGACGGTGTCGGCGTCGACCATGACCACGATGTCGTGGGCCGCGTGCGCGAGACCGGTGTTGAGGGCGGTCGCCTTGCCGGAGTTGACCTGCCGGATCACCGACACCCGGGGGTCGTCGATCCAGGTGGCGAGGTCCGCCGTCCGGTCCGTCGACCCGTCGTCGACCACGATGATCTGGAGATACGGATGGGTGGAGGCCAGCAGCGAACGGACGGTGGCCTCGATGCCCGCCTCCTCGTTGTACGCGGGGACGATCACCGTCACCGGCTCGTTGACCTCGCGCAGCCAGGGGGAGCCGGGGCGGAAGCGGGTCAGCCGCCGGACATGGGCGCGGGCGAAGAAGACGAGGGTGACCAGCCGCAGCAGGCCCAGCGCACCGGCGATCGCGAGCACCCAGGCCATGGCGCTGGTGAACGCCCGCCCGATGGCACCGGCCCAGAGCAGCGCATGGCCCTCCGCGCGCTCCCACAGGGACGCCGGGATCTCGCCCGAGGGCGCCCCGATCCCGGCGGTCACGGTGGTGAACCGGTCGACCCGCCGGTCGCCGAGCAGCTTCTTCGCCTCCTGGTACGCGCTCTCGTTCTGGCTGAACTGCCGGACCACGCCCTGCGACGGCTTGCGGTACCACTGATCGGCGGTGACCAGCGTGTATCCGTCGGCGGCGACGCGCTGCGCCGCCTTCCACTCGGCGCCGCACAGGGTGTCCATCGCGGTCGTCTGGGGCATCCGGAGCAGCCCGGTGCGGACGCCAGAGGAGCCCGCCAGCGCCGACTGCGTGAGTGACAGTTCGAGACCGGTGCGAGCGGATGACGAGGTGCCCAGGTCGGCGCCGGTGTAGGTGTTCGACCCGATCTCATGGCCCGCGGCGCGGATCCGCCGCACCAGGTCCGGGTGCTCGGCCGCCTTGGCGCCGTAGAGGAAGAAGGTGGCGTGCGCGTGGTGCTCGCGCAGCAGGTCGAGCAGGCGCGGCGTCCATACGGGGTCGGGGCCGCCGTCGAACGTGAGCGCCACGGTGCGCGCGGGCACCGAGGCCGACGACACCTTGCCGTCCTTGATGCGCAGAACCGGGCCTCCCTTGTCCACGGCCCGGGGCGCGGGGGTGGCGCAGGGGCGCCGCGTCTTCGCGGCGTCGATCTCGTTGTCGGTCCACCCCTGGAACATCAGCATGGCGAACATCACAGGGAGGACGATGATCAGAAACAGCCAGTGTCCCCGCGGATCACGGGCCGCGGCATGCCGACGTCTGGGCTTGCGGCTCATCCGCCGACGCCCGGGGCCGCCCGGCGGAGGACCCGGACGACCCGTCTTCGGCCCGGCGCGGGGCCGGGCGCGGTGACCACCACCAGGGCGCGGTGAGCGTTCGCTATGAGACGGGTTTTCTGTCGCTTGCGGTTCCGGCTGGCCTTACACATGTGGAGGGAGTGTAGCGATCAGTCATTTCGGCGCGACCCCTCGATTTCCTACTGGCCAGTTGTCCCGCGTGACAAAGAACTCACTTATGGCGGAAGGGCGGCAGTGTCGCTCTTGGCGGTTGACGGGCCGCCGTATTCGATGATCGAATCGCCAGCCTCGTCAACCGCCAGCCGGAATGCGGTCATTCACGTTGCCGTTAAGCGCATTTCGCCGACACCGCACCGGATGAATTCAGAACGGCACGCCGCAGCGCAGCAGTACGTTCGCGTACGGCCGCGCCTCACCGGTCCGTACGACCAGTTTCGCCGTGGCCGTACGGGACTTCAGCTCCTCGTGCGACACGAGGTCCAGCGCGGGGTACGGGAAGTACGCGTCCAGCAGCGCCATCGCCGCCGGGTTGTACTCGCTCACCTCCTGCGCCGCGACCGCCCCCTCGGTCACCAGCTCGTCCAGCAGCCCGGCCAGCACCTGCTCGAAGGACGGCACCCCGGCCGTGAAGGCCAGGTCGACGACGACGGGACCGGAGGACGGTATCGGCAGGCCCGCGTCGCACACCATCACCGTGTCGGTGTGGCCCAGCAGCGCAAGGCCCGCGCTCAGATGACGGTTGAGGATCCCCGCACGCTTCACAGGGCGGCCACCTCGTCGGTGGTCGGGAAGGACACCTGCGCCCCGGCCCGGGTCACGGCGGCCGCGCCGACGCGTACGGCGTACCGGACGGCGGTCTCCAGGTCGTCGCCGACGCCCAGGCGCCAGGCGAGCGCACCGGTGAAGGCGTCACCGGCGCCCGTGGTGTCCACGGCCTCGACCGGCAGGCTGGGCACCCGGACCGTACGGTCGCGCTCGGCGACGAGCGCGCCCTCGCCGCCCAGGGTGACCACCACCGAGCGCGGGCCGCGCGCCAGCAGCGCCGCCGCCCACGCCTCGGGGTCCGTGGCGTCCCCGGCCGGGTCGTCGCTCAGCAGATAGCGCGCCTCGTGCTCGTTGACGACGAGGGGATCGCACGCGGCGAGCACATCGGCGGGCAGGGGCGCGGGCGGGGACGGGTTGAGCACCACGCGCGGCCCGGGCCGGTCGCCGAGGCCCGCGCCCGCCGCGCGGACGACCTCGGCGACCGTCTCCAGCGGGATCTCCAGCTGGAGCGAGACGACACGGGCGGCGGCCAGCAGGCTCCCGGCGCCGCGTACGTCCTCGGGGGTGAGCCGGGAGTTGGCGCCGGGGGAGACCACGATGCTGTTGTCGCCCGAGGGATCCACCGTGATCAGCGCGACCCCGGTGGGCGCGCCGCCGACCAGGACGCCGGTGGTGTCGACCCCGGCGTCGCGCTGCGAGTCCAGCAGCAGTCGGCCGTGGCCGTCGTCGCCGACCCGGGCCAGCAGGGCCGTACGGGCCCCGAGGCGGCCTGCGGCGACGGCCTGGTTGGCGCCCTTGCCGCCCGGGTGGACGGCCAGGTCGGAGCCGAGGACGGTTTCCCCGGCCCCGGGGCGGCGGTCGACGCCGACCACCAGATCGGCGTTGGCCGACCCCACGACCAGGAGGTCGTAGTCGTGCATGCGGTATGTCCTTTCAGACGGCCAAGATTGTCAGCTGTCAGCGGATACCTGTCAGCGGATACCTGTCAGCTGATACCTGTCAGCTGTCAGGCGTCAGCCGATACCTGCCAGCTGTTACGCGTCAGCTGATACCTGTCAGCCGATCATTGTCAGCTGTCGCCGGAGGCCTCACTTCGCCGCGACGACCTTCACCGGGACCTTGACCGTCCCGGCGATCTTCTGACCCTTCGCGGCCTTGATCGCGTTCCGTACGACCAGCCGTCCCAGCTCCTCGGGCTGCTGGGCGACGGTCGCGGTCATCGTGCCGTTCTTCACCGCCTTGAGCCCGTCCGGTTCGCCGTCGAAGCCGACGACCTTCACGGACTTGCCCGCCTTGGAGCCCAGCGCCTTGATCGCGCCGAGCGCCATCTCGTCGTTCTCGGCGAAGACGCCGTCGACGCCGGAGTGGGCCTGGAGCAGGTTGGTGGTCACGTCCAGGGCCTTGGTGCGGTCGAAGTCCGCGGGCTGCTTGCCGACGACCTCGATGCCCGGGTACTCCTTCAGCCCCTCCGCGAAGCCCTGGCCGCGCTCGCGCGAGGCCGACGTACCGGCGACGCCCTGGAGGACCAGGATCTTGCCCTTGCCGCCGAGCCGTTCGGCCAGCGTCCTGGCGGCGAGCTTGCCGCCCTCGATGTTGTCGGAGGCCACCAGGGACGCGATGTCCGCCTTGTTGACCGTGCGGTCGGCGGCGAGTACCGGGATACCGGCCTTGTTGGCGGTCTTCACGGACGGGCTCGCCGCGTCCGAGTCGACCGGGTTGATGATGATCGACTTCATGTTCTGGCTGGTGAAGTTCTGTATCTGATTGGCCTGCTGGGAGGCGTCGTTCTGGGCGTCGGTGACGGTGAGGCTGATCCCGGCGCGCTTGGCCTCGGCCTGGGCGCCCGCCTTGAGCTGGACGAAGAAGGGGTTGTTGAGGGTCGAGACCGACAGCCCCACCTTGGGCTTGTCGCCGCTGTCGGAACCGGAGTGCCACAGCGACGAGCCGAAGGCGAACGCGGCGACGACCACGGCGGCCACCGCGAACTTCCCGGCGTTCATGGCAGCCTTACGGCCGCCGCCGGACGGCCCACCGGCCGACGCTCCCGGCGCTGCGGGCCGCGCCCCGGCGCGCCGTCGCACCGTGTCGAGCAGCACCGCGAGCGCGATGACGACACCGATGACGACCTGCTGCCAGAAGGCGGAGACCTCCAGCAGATTGAGCCCGTTGCGCAGCACGGCCAGGATCAGCGCGCCGATGAGCGTGCCGGACGCCTTGCCGACGCCGCCGGACAGGCTCGCGCCGCCGATGACGACCGCGGCGATCGCGTCCAGTTCGTAGCCGACCGCCGCCTGCGGCTGCGCGGAGGAGAGCCGGGAGGCGAGGACGATGCCCGCGATGGCGGCGAAGCCGCCGGACAGGGCGTAGATGACCAGCTTCTGGCGGCCCACCCGGATGCCGGAGAGCCGGGCCGCCTCCTCGTTGCCGCCGATCGCGTACATCGCGCGGCCCGCGTACGTACGGCCCAGCACTCCGGAGGTGATCAGGCCCATCGCGATCATCACGAGCACCGGAACCGGCAGCCAGCCGCCGAGCGTGTCACCGAGGCCGGACACCGAGTCGGGGACGGAGATGGGGCTGCCCTGCGAGATGACCAGGGCGAGGCCCCGGCCGACCGACAGCATCGCGAGCGTGGCGATGAACGGCGGCAGCTTGCCGAAGGACACCAGCGCCCCGCTGACCAGGCCGCACGCGACACCGGTGGCGACGGCGAGCAGCGCCGCGAGCCACACCGGCAGCCCCTGCGAACTCGCCGACCAGGCGAGCACGGTGGCGGACAGCGCGGCCACCGAGCCGACCGACAGATCGATGCCCGCGGAGACGATGACGAAGGTGACGCCGAAGGCGAGGATCGCGGTGACCGCCGCCTGGACGCCGACGTTGAGGAGATTGTCGGTGGTGAGGAAGTCGCCGGACAGCAGCGACATGGCCGCCACCAGCAGCACCAGGGCGCTCAGCGCGCCGTTGTCGAGCAGCACACGGCGCAGCACGGCCGGGCTCCCGGGGTCCTTCGTGGACGCGAGCGTGTCAGTGGCCACGGGAGCCCTCCTTTTCGTTGGCGCCGACGCCTTCGTCGTCGCCGTCTGTGCTTCCTTCGACGCCCTTGACGTCCTTCACCGCCAGGGCCATGACGGCGTCCTGGGTCGCTTCCCGCGCGGTCAGCTCTCCGGCGATCCGTCCCTGGGCCATGACCAGGACGCGGTCACTCATGCCCAGCACCTCGGGGAGGTCGCTGGAGATCATCAGGACGGCGTGGCCGGACGCCGTGAGTTCGTTGATGAGCTGGTAGATCTCGACCTTGGCGCCCACGTCGATGCCGCGGGTCGGCTCGTCGAGGATGAGCACCTTGCTGTCGGCGAGCAGCCACTTGCCGATGACGATCTTCTGCTGATTGCCGCCGGAGAGGGTGCGCACCCGCTGGTCGAGCCCTGCCATCCGGACCGCCAGCTGTTCGGCGACGCGCTCCGCCGCGCGGCGCTGCCCGGCCCGGTCGACGAGCCCGGCGCGGGTGGCGCCGCGCAGCGTGACCAGGCCCAGGTTCTCCTGCACGGACGCGTCCAGGACCAGCCCCTGGCCCTTGCGGTCCTCGGGGACGAGGCCGATCCCGGCGTCCATCGCGGCCACCACGTCATGGCGGGGCAGCGGGGTGCCCGCGACCTCGACGGTGCCGGTGTCGTACGGATCGGCGCCGAAGAGCGCCCGTACGACCTCGGTACGGCCCGCCCCGACGAGTCCGGCGAGGCCGACCACCTCCCCGGCGCGCACCTCGAAGCCGATGTCCTGGAAGCTGCCGCCCCGGCCGAGCCCCCGGACCTTCAGCAACGGCACGCCGTCGCCTTCAGTCTCGGGACGCTCCCTCGGGTACTGCTGCTCGATGGACCGCCCGACCATCAGCCGCACCAGTTCGTCCCTGTAGGTGGAGGCCGGGACCTGGGTGACGCTGCGGCCGTCGCGCAGGACGGTCACCCGGTCGCCCAGGGCGGCGATCTCCTCCAGGTGGTGGGTGATGAAGACGACGCCCACGCCGTCCGCGCGCAGCGTGCGGACGATACGGAAGAGCTTGTCGACCTCCTCCGTGGTGAGCACGGCAGTCGGCTCGTCCATGATGAGCACGCGGGCGTTCAGGGAGAGCGCCTTGGCGATCTCGACCATCTGCAGCCGGGCGATCCCGAGGTCGCGGACGCGGGTCCGGGGGGAGACGTCCACGCCGACGCGGGCGAGGAGTTCGGCGGCCCGCTCGTCCATCGCCGTACGGTCGATCAGCCCGAAGCGGCGCGGCTGGCGGCCCAGGAAGATGTTCTCGGCGACGCTGAGGTCGGGGACGAGGTTGAACTCCTGGTAGATGGTGGCGATGCCCAGCCGCTCGGCGTCCTGCGCCCCGTTGATACGGACCGGGCTGCCGTCGACCAGCACGCGGCCGCCGTCCGGGCGGTGCGCACCGGAGAGCATCTTGATCAGCGTGCTCTTGCCCGCGCCGTTCTCGCCGAGGAGTACGTGCACTTCGCCACGGCGGAGGTCGAAGTCGACGCCGTCCAGCGCGACCACGCCCGGGAACGTCTTCCGGACCCCCTCCATCCGCAGGATCTCCACCCCCTGGTCTGCGGGGCGGTCTGCGGGGCCGTCCGTGGGCGCGGGCGGCGCCGGTTCCGGCTCGGGGCTGGGCGTCGCGGTCATGGCGTGCTCCCTTCGGGCTCGCCGCAGGAGCGGCGGGGGACCAGGCGGGCGGACAGGGTCACCGATGCGGCGGGCCGCCCCTCGACGCGGTCGATCAGCGCGCGCACGGCGGCGTGGCCGAGGTCTCCGGTGGGCTGGGCGATGGCGGTGATCGGCGGATCGGTGTGGACGAACCACGGGATGTCGTCGAACGCGGCGAGCGCCACGTCGTCGGGCACCCGCAGCCCGCGCGAACGGATCTCGTCCATCGCGCCGAGCGCCATCAGATTGTCGGCGGCGAAGACCGCTTCGGGGGGCTGGGGCAGATCGAGGAAGCGGGCGGTCACCCGCCGCCCGCTGTCGGCCTGGAAGTCGCCCTGGCCGATGTAGTCGGCGGGCAGGGCGAGGCCGAACTCGCGCAGGGCGGAGCGGAAGGCGTCCACCCGCTCGCGTCCGGTGGTGGTGGCGGCCGGGCCCGCGATGATGGCGAGCCGGCGGTGGCCGAGGGCGTGCAGATGGGCGACCAGATCGCGGACCGCGCCCCCGCCGTCGGTGCGCACCACGGGCACCTCGTCCAATCCCTCGCCCTCGATCCAGCGGTCGACGAAGACCATGGGCGTCCCGGCGCGGGCGGCGTCCAGCATCAGCGGGGAGCCGCCGTCGGTGGGGCTGACCAGCAGGCCGTCGATACGGCGGTCCACCAGGGTGCGGACGTGGTGGTCCTGGAGGTCGGGCCGCTCGTCGGCGTTGCCGATGACGACGCTGTAGCCCCGGTCCCGGGCCGCGTCCTCGACCGAGCGGGCCAGCTCGGTGAAGAAAGGGTTCAGCACATCGCTGATGACCAGCCCGAGGGCGCGGGTCTGATGGGTGCGCAGCGAGCGGGCGACGGCGTTGGGCCGGTAGCCGAGGTCGGCGACGGCGGCGAGCACCTTGTCCCGGGTGTCCGTACGGACGGCCGGGTGGTCGTTGAGCACCCGGGAGACCGTCGCGACGGAGACCCCGGCGCGCTGCGCCACGTCCTTGATGGCCGGCATCGCCCCACCTCCTCGTGGAATCGATTACATCGATGATGCCGAGGAGATTGGAATCGATTACACGGGGCCGGGGCAAGATGCCGGAACCGGCCGAAACTGGATTGTGATGTTCCGCCCCGCCCCCTGCCCCGGAGTGCCCGCCGCCCGGTTATCCACAGGCCCGGCGTTCGCCCGGGACCGGTGTCCGCCCCGGGCGGTACGGTCGACGCATGCTCAAACTCGCGGTGGTCGAAGGGGTTCTGGAGCGGATCACCTACGCCAATGAGGAGAACGGGTACACGGTGGCCCGGGTCGACACCGGCCGTGGCGCGGGTGATCTGCTGACCGTCGTCGGCTCGCTGCTGGGCGCGCAGCCGGGGGAGTCGCTGCGGATGGAGGGCCGCTGGGGTTCTCATCCGCAATATGGCAAACAGTTCACCGTCGAGAATTACCAGACCGTCCTGCCCGCCACCGTGCAGGGCATCCGGCGCTATCTGGGCTCGGGGCTCATCAAGGGCATCGGCCCGCGCATCGCCGACCGGATCACCGAGCACTTCGGCGTCGACACTCTCGATGTCATCGAAGAGCAGCCCAAGCGGCTGGTCGAGGTCCCGGGCCTGGGCCCCAAGCGGACCAAGATGATCGCCGCCGCGTGGGAGGAGCAGAAGGCCATCAAGGAGGTCATGGTCTTCCTCCAGGGCGTCGGCGTCTCCACCTCCATCGCGGTGCGTATCTACAAGAAGTACGGCGACGCGTCGATCGCGATAGTGAAGAACGAGCCGTATCGACTGGCGGCCGACGTCTGGGGCATCGGCTTCCTCACCGCCGACAAGATCGCCCAGTCGGTCGGCATCCCGCACGACAGTCCCGACCGGGTCAAGGCCGGTCTGCAGTACGCGCTGTCCCAGTCCGCCGACCAGGGCCACTGCTATCTCCCCGAGGAGCAACTGATCGGCGATGCCGTGAAGTTGCTCCAGGTCGACACCGGGCTGGTCATCGACTGCCTGGGCGAGCTGGCCACCGAGGACGAGGGCGTGGTCCGCGAGCCGGTGCCGGGCCCTGAGGACGGCGAGCCGGTCTCGGCGGTCTATCTGGTGCCCTTCCACCGTGCCGAGATCTCGCTCGCCGGTCAGGTGCGGCGGCTGCTGCGCACAGACGAGGACCGGATGCCCGCCTTCCAGGGCGTCGACTGGGACGCGGCGCTCGGCTGGCTCGCCCAGCGCACCGGCGCCGATCTGGCCCCCGAGCAGAGCCAGGCGGTGCGGCTCGCGCTCACCGAGAAGGTCGCGGTGCTCACCGGCGGTCCCGGCTGCGGCAAGTCGTTCACCGTGCGGTCCGTGGTGGAGCTGGCCCGCGCCAAGAAGGCCAAGGTGGTGCTCGCGGCCCCCACCGGCCGGGCCGCCAAGCGGCTCGCCGAGCTGACCGGCGCCGAGGCGTCCACGGTGCACCGGCTGCTGGAGCTGAAGCCCGGCGGGGACGCCGCGTACGACAAGGACCGCCCGCTCGACGCCGACCTGGTGGTCGTCGACGAGGCCTCGATGCTCGACCTGCTGCTGGCCAACAAGCTGGTCAAGGCGGTCCCGCCCGGTGCCCATCTGCTGTTCGTGGGGGATGTGGACCAGCTGCCGAGCGTCGGCGCCGGGGAGGTGCTGCGCGATCTGCTGGCCGACGGCAGCCCGGTGCCCGCCGTCCGGCTGACCCGGATCTTCCGCCAGGCCCAGCAGTCCGGGGTGGTCACCAACGCCCACCGGATCAATTCCGGGACCCCGCCGATCACCCAGGGCCTGGCGGACTTCTTCCTCTTCGTGGAGGACGACACGGAGGAGGCCGGGCGGCTCACGGTGGATGTCGCGGCCCGCCGCGTCCCCGCGAAGTTCGGCCTCGACCCCCGCCGTGACGTGCAGGTCCTCGCCCCGATGCACCGCGGTCCGGCGGGCGCGGGCACGCTCAACGGACTGTTGCAGCAGGCCATCACCCCGGCCCGGCCGGACGTCCCGGAGCGGCGGTTCGGCGGCCGGGTCTTCCGCGTCGGCGACAAGGTGACCCAGATCCGCAACAATTATGAGAAAGGGGCCAACGGAGTCTTCAACGGCACGGTGGGAGTCGTCGCCTCGCTCGACAACGACGAGCAGCGGCTGACCGTGCTGACCGACGAGGACGAGGAGGTGCCGTACGACTTCGACGAGCTGGACGAACTGGCTCACGCCTACGCGGTGACCATCCACCGCTCCCAGGGCAGTGAGTACCCGGCCGTCGTGATCCCGGTGACCACCGGGGCCTGGATGATGTTGCAGCGGAACCTGCTGTATACGGCGGTGACCCGGGCCAAGCGCCTTGTGGTGCTGGTCGGCTCGCGCCGTGCGCTCGGGCAGGCGGTGCGTACCGTCTCGGCGGGCAGACGCTGTACGGCGCTGGATCACCGGCTCGGCGGGACATAGGAGTCGAGGGTGTCAAGAGGGTTTCCGAACGGTGACGAACGGGGCAGGATGGCCGTGTAGGCGGCACTGAGTGCCGCCAAAAGGCCCTTCAGTCGACCCCGAGTGCACACTCATCACCCGAGTAGGGGAAGGTGGGGGGAGTCAGGGCACCTCGAGGAAGAGAACCAGACGTCGGTGAGGGATGACGTGAGCGACGACAACTCTGTAGTACTGCGGTACGGAGACGACGAATACACCTACCCGGTGGTCGACAGCACCGTCGGCGACAAGGGCTTCGACATCGGCAAGCTGCGCGCCCAGACCGGTCTGGTGACCCTGGACTCCGGTTACGGCAACACCGCCGCGTACAAGTCCGGCGTCACTTACCTGGACGGTGAGCAGGGCATCCTGCGCTACCGCGGGTACCCCATCGAGCAGCTGGCGGAGCGCGCCTCCTTCGTGGAGACGGCCTTCCTCCTGATCAATGGCGAACTGCCGACGGTCGACGAACTCGCGGCGTTCCGCGAGGACATCACCCGTCACACGCTGCTCCACGAGGACGTCAAACGGTTCTACGACGGCTTCCCGCGGGACGCGCACCCGATGGCGATGCTGTCCTCCGTGGTCAGCGCGCTGTCGACGTTCTACCAGGACAGCCACAACCCATTCGACGAGAAGCAGCGCAACCTGTCGACGATCCGGCTGCTGGCCAAGCTGCCGACCATCGCGGCGTACGCGTACAAGAAGTCGGTCGGCCACCCGTTCGTCTACCCGCGCAACGACCTCAGCTATGTCGAGAACTTCCTGCGGATGACGTTCTCGGTCCCGGCTCAGGAGTACGACCTCGACCCGGTCGTGGTCAGCGCGCTCGACAAGCTGCTGATCCTGCACGCCGACCACGAGCAGAACTGTTCGACCTCCACGGTCCGGCTCGTCGGCTCCTCGCAGGCCAACATGTTCGCCTCCATCTCGGCGGGCATCAACGCCCTGTGGGGCCCGCTGCACGGCGGCGCCAACCAGTCGGTGCTGGAGATGCTGGAGGGCATCCAGGCGTCCGGCGGCGATGTCGACACCTTCATCCGCAAGGTGAAGAACAAGGAAGACGGCGTGAAGCTCATGGGCTTCGGGCACCGCGTCTACAAGAACTTCGACCCCCGGGCGAAGATCATCAAGTCTGCGGCGCACGACGTCCTCTCCGCGCTCGGCAAGTCCGACGAGCTGCTCGACATCGCGCTCAAGCTTGAGGAGCACGCGCTCGCCGACGACTACTTCGTCGAGCGCAAGCTCTACCCGAACGTGGACTTCTACACCGGTCTGATCTACCGGGCGATGGGCTTCCCGACCGAGATGTTCACCGTGCTGTTCGCGCTCGGCCGGCTGCCGGGCTGGATCGCCCAGTGGCACGAGATGATCAAGGAGCCGGGCTCCCGCATCGGCCGCCCGCGCCAGATCTACACGGGCGTCGTCGAGCGCGATTTCGTCCCGGTGGAGCAGCGCTAAGGGTCGATCCAGGCGCTAAGCCGATCCTGGCGCCAAAGGCCGGACCAAGCGCCAAAAGAGCAAACGAGAAGCGCCCCGCTGCCGATCCCCCCACGGGTCGGAGCGGGGCGCTTCCCTTGTCCCGGTTCGGATTCCCCCCACGGGATCCGGCCCGGGCGTTCAGTGGGCCCCTACGGGCTGTGCGGTCGCGATCTGCCGGGACGCGTACGTACGGGAGGGCCGCTCAAAGCTCCCCGAGTACGTCGCCCCGGCCACGCGTAGCAGGATGCGTCCCCCAAGACGTATCCTCACCGCCCCATTAGACTCACGACCCCCCGCAATGGTTACGTTGGGTTGCCTGTGATCTGCGTCTCTTGCCATATACGGGCGTAAAGGGCAAGAGCCTCGATTTAAAGATCAAGACTCTTGTGTATGGGTGTTGTGCGGCTTATGGGGACTTGGTGGAGACCGTGGACGCCGTGAAGGACCGCAGTCGCAGACTGTTGCTCACGACGAACACGGACGAGAACGCCATCGCGGCGCCCGCGATCATCGGGTTGAGCAGGCCCGCCGCGGCGAGCGGCAGCGCCGCGACGTTGTAGCCGAACGCCCAGAACAGGTTGCCCTTGATCGTGCCGAGGGTCCGCCGTGCCAGCCGGATCGCGTCGGCGGCCACCCGCAGATCGCCCCGGACGAGGGTGAGGTCGCCCGCCTCGATCGCCGCGTCCGTCCCCGTGCCCATGGCGAGCCCGAGGTCGGCGGTGGCCAGGGCGGCGGCGTCGTTGACCCCGTCGCCGACCATGGCGACCGTACGGCCCTCGTCCTGCAGCCGCTTCACGACGGCGACCTTGTCCTCCGGCAGCACCTCGGCGATGACCTCGTCGATGCCGACCTCGCGGGCGACCGACTCGGCCACGCGCCGGTTGTCACCGGTCAGCAGCACCGGGGTGAGGCCGAGGGCGCGCAGCTGGGTGACGGCCTCGGCGCTGGTCTCCTTGACCGCGTCGGCGACGGTCAGGACGCCGCGGGCGTGCCCGTCCCAGGCCACGGCGACCGCCGTACGGCCCTCCGCCTCGGCCGTGGCCTTGGCGGCGGCCAGCTCCTGCGGCAGGTCGACGGACCACTGGGCGAGCAGCTGGTCGCGGCCGACGAGTACCGCGTGTCCGTCCACGGTGCCCTGGACGCCGAGCCCGGGGACGGAATCGAAGCTCTCGGGTGCCGGGAGCGCCCCGGTGCGCTCGGCCGCGCCGTCCGCGATGGCGCGGGCGATGGGGTGCTCGCTGGCGTGCTCCACCGCGCCCGCGAGCCGCAGCAGCTCGTCCTCGCTGGTGCGCGGGGCCGGGATGACCTGGTGCAGTCGCATCCTGCCGGTGGTCACGGTGCCGGTCTTGTCGAGGACGACGGTGTCCACCCGGCGGGTCGACTCCAGCACTTCGGGGCCCTTGATGAGGATGCCGAGCTGGGCGCCGCGGCCGGTGCCGACCATGAGCGCGGTCGGGGTGGCCAGGCCCAGGGCGCACGGGCAGGCGATGATCAGGACGGCGACGGCGGCGGTGAAGGCGGCGGTCGCGTCGTCCGTCGTCAGCCACCAGGCCAGCAGGGTGCCCACGGCGATCAGCAGCACGATCGGCACGAAGATGCCGGAGACCCGGTCGGCGAGCCGCTGCACCTCGGCCTTGCCGTTCTGCGCGTCCTCCACCAGGCGGGCCATCCGGGACAGCTGGGTGTCGGCGCCGACCCGGGTGGCCTCCACGACGACGCGGCCCGCCGTGTTGACGGTCGCGCCCGCGACCGTGTCGCCCACCGCGACGTCCACCGGAACGGACTCGCCGGTCAGCATCGAGGCGTCGACGGCGGAGCTGCCCTCGACCACCGTGCCATCGGTGGCGATCTTCTCGCCGGGGCGTACGACGAAGCGGTCGCCGACCGCCAGTTCGCGCACCGGAACGCGCACCTCGCGGCCTCCGCGCAGCACGGCGACGTCCTTGGCGCCCAGCTCCATCAGGGCACGCAGGGCCGCTCCCGCCCGCCGCTTGGACTTCGCCTCCAGATAGCGGCCGATGAGGATGAAGGTGGTGACTCCGGCGGCTGCCTCCAGATAGATCGAGGACGAGCCGTTCGCGCGGGTGACGGTGAGATCGAAGCCGTGCTGCATGCCGGGCATGCCCGCGTCGCCGAAGAAGAGGGCCCATACGGACCAGCCGAGCGCCGCGAGGGTGCCGAGGGAGACCAGGGTGTCCATGGTGGCCGCGCCGTGCCGGGCGTTCGTCCAGGCGGCCTTGTGGAAGGGCGTACCGCCCCAGACGACGACGGGTGCCGCGAGGGTCAGGGAGAGCCACTGCCAGTTGTCGAACTGGAGCGAGGGCGCCATCGCCAGCACCACGACCGGCAGGGAGAGGACGAGCGAGACGAGCATGCGGTGGCGCAGCGGGTCGTGCCCGCCCGGCGCCGGGGCTTCGGTGCCGCTGGTCTCGGCGGGGTCGGCCTCGGGGGCGGGCTCGGGCTCGGCGGGGGGTGGTTCCTCGGCGGTGTAGCCGGTTTTGATGACCGTGGCGATGAGGTCCGCGACCTCGACCCCGCCGCCGTAGGAGACCTGGGCCTTCTCGGTGGCGTAGTTCACCGTGGCGGTGACCCCGTCCAGCCGGTTGAGCTTCTTCTCGATGCGCGCCGCGCAGGAAGCGCAGGTCATGCCGCCGATGGCCAGCTCGACCCGCGCCTCGTGCCCGGCGGCGGGAGCCGTGATGGTCATGCGAGTTCGTAACCCGCTTCGTCGACGGCGGCGCGGACGGCTTCGGCGTCCAGCGGGGCGGTCGAGACAACGGTGACCTGGCCGGTGGAGGCCACGGCCTTGACGGAGCTGACGCCGTCGAGGGCGCCGATTTCCTCGGCGACGGCGCCCTCGCAGTGGCCGCAGGTCATGCCGGTCACCTGGTAGACGGCGGTGACGGTGTTCGCCTCGGAGCTCATGGACTTCTCCTCTGTGGGGGAGTGGCTGACGGTACGCGAGGGACGCCGGTTGGCGCAGCGCCCCCTGACACCTCAACTTTATACCCCTAGGGGGTATTCCCGGAAGCCTGGGGTGCCACAGAGGTGGGTTGCCGGGTGGTGGTCAGTGCTGGGCTGGCGCTGTCTCGGTGCCGACGATGGGGGCCAGATACCCGTACAGGCAGTTCTTCAGCTCGGTGATGTACGCGTCCCGGTCCTCGCCCTCGTGGGAGAGGATCAGCTCCAGCCCGGCCTTGAACAGGGCGAACCCCATGGTCGCGATGTGGGTGCGGCGCTCCGGGGGCAGCTCGGGGGCGTAGGTGCCGATCAGCCCCTCGACCCGGGTCTGCAGCGTGGCCGCCAGCGCCGCGTGCTCCTCGGCGACCGTGCCCGGGGCGTCGGACGAGCAGATCAGGGTGAGGAAGACGGGGTTGTCGCAGTTGAACTCGATCATCGGATCGAGGACCACGTCCAGCATCTCGCCGAGCGGCAGCGCGGCGTTCTCCTCGGCGAAGGCCACGCCGTGGGTGTCCCGCATCCGCTGGGTGAGGCGGTCGCCCAGCTCGACGGCGATGGCCTCCTTGTTCGGGAAGAACTGGTACAGCGTGCCGGGTGAGACCCCGGCCTCGCGGGCGATCGCGTTGGTGCTCGCGGAGGCGTAGCCGGTGCGGCAGAAGACGCTGGCGGCGGCGTCCAGCAGCTGCTGGATCCGGCGCTCGCCGCGCGCCTGCCTGCGGCGCGGGGTCGCGGGTCGGGCTGCCTGGGTCTCGGTCACAATCCACAGTTTCCCATGTGCGATTGACAAACACGAGTGCCCGCTCGCATTCTTGAGAAATGCGAGCGGGCACTCGTGTTTGCCAGTCCGTGGCAATCAGCGACCCATGCTGCCCGCCTGCCCGCTCGCCCGAGCGGGGGCGGCCGCATGGGCACAGGTGAAGGGGACACCGCGTCATGACCGACGTCAATCGGCCGCCCGGCGAGCGGATCGGAGGATGGACCCGCCTGGTCACCGCCAGGCCACGGCTGTCCCTGCTGATCGCCCTGCTCTTCACGGCGCTCGCCGTCGTGGCCGGAAGCGGAGTCGCCGACCGGCTGTCGGGCGGCGGCTGGGAGGACCCGGCGTCCCAGTCCTCGTACGCCACCAAGGCGCTGGAGAAGCACTTCCCCGCCTCGCAGCCCAACCTCATCCTGCTCGTCGACGGCGGCGGCAAGAAGGTGGACGACCCGGCGGTCGCCGCCGAGGCCCGGGCGCTCGGCAAGAAGCTCGCGGCCGAGAAGGACGTCACCGGCGTCACCTCCTACTGGAATACCGGCGCGTCCGCCCTGCGCAGCAAGGACCACGGCTCGGCGCTCATCGCCGCGCGCGTCACCGGCGACGAGAACGCTGCGGGCAAGACGCTGGAGCGGATTGCCCCCGACCTGCGCGGGCGGCACGGACCGGTCGAGGTCTCCGTCGGCGGACCGGTCGCGGTCAAGCAGGAGATGCAGACCACCATCCAGGAAGACCTGCTGCGCGCCGAGATGATGGCCCTGCCCGTCACCCTGGTGCTGCTCGTCATGGTCTTCGGCAGCGCGGTGGCCGCCCTGCTGCCGCTCCTCATCGGCGTCATCGCGATCCTGGGCACCGACGCCGTGCTGCGCGTGCTCACCGAGTTCACCGATGTCTCGGTCTTCGCGCAGAACCTGACCACCGCGCTCGGCCTCGGACTCGCCATCGACTACGCCCTGTTCATCGTGCGGCGCTTCCGCGAAGAGCTGTCGGCGGGCGGGGAGACCCTCCCGGCCGTCGCCACCACCCTGCGCACCGCCGGGCGGACCGTGCTCTTCTCCGCGCTCACCGTCGCCGTCTCGCTCGCCGCGATGATGGTCTTCCCGCAGTACTTCCTGCGCTCCTTCGCCTACGCGGGCATCGCCGTGGTGCTCATCGCCGCGGCCGCCGCCCTGGTGGTGCTGCCCGCCGCGCTCATCCTGCTGGGCGACCGCGTCAACAAGTGGGACCTCACCCGACTGCTGCGCCGCCGTCGGCAGGCCGACAAGAGCGCCGACGGGGCCGCCGACAAGGCGGAACCTGGCGCGGGCTGGGGCCGGTTCGCCCGGCTGGTGATGCGGCGCGCCCCCGTCTTCGCCCTGGCCACCGTCGCCGGGCTGGTGGCGCTGGGGCTGCCCTTCCTGCGGGTGGAGTTCGGCACCGCGGACGACCGCCAGCTGCCCTCCGGCGCCGAATCCCACGTCGTCCAGCAGCACATCCGGGACGGCTTCGCGGGCGGACCCGGCGGCGGGGTGGAGATCATCGCCGAGGGCAAGCCCGGGGCCGCGGCGCTCGCCGACTACAGCGCCGAGGTCTCCGCCCTGCCCGGAGTGCTGCGGGTGGACAGCCCGGCCGGTCACTTCGCGGACGGCCACCAGGTGGGCAAGCCCGGCCCGGCCGAGGCGGCGCGCGCGGGCGGCGGCGCGGCGTATCTCAGCGTGCAGCCCAAGGGCGAGGGCGTCGAGCCCGCCACCCAGGACCTGGTGCGGGACATCCGGGCCCAGAGTCCCCCGTTCCAGACCTCCGTGACCGGCACCGCCGCCGTCCTGGTGGACACCAAGGAATCCCTGGGCGACCGGGTCCCCTGGGCGGGCGCGATCATCATCGCCGTCACCCTGCTGCTGGTCTTCCTGCTCACCGGAAGCCTGCTGATCCCGCTCCAGGCCGTGCTGCTCAACGCGCTCAGCCTCACCGCGATGTTCGGCGCCATGGTGTGGGTCTTCCAGGAGGGGCATCTGTCCGGACCACTGGCCTTCACCAGCTCCGGAGACATAGAGACGACCCTGCCCGTGCTCATGTTCTGCGTCGCCTTCGGGCTCTCCATGGACTACGGCGTCTTCCTGCTCTCCCGCATCAAGGAGGAGTACGAGCGCACCGGGGACCATGAGGCGGCGGTGGAGTTCGGACTGCGGCGCACCGGCGGGCTGATCACGGCGGCGGCGCTGATCCTGGCCGTGGTCATGGTGGCCATCGGCACCTCGCGGGTCACCAACACCAAGATGCTCGGCCTCGGTATCGCCCTGGCCGTGCTGATGGACGCGATGGTGGTGCGCAGTCTGCTGGTACCGGCGGTGATGAAGCTGACCGGCCGCGCCACCTGGTGGGCCCCGGGCCCGCTGCGCCGCCTGCACGCCCGGTTCGGGCTGAGCGAGGGGGAATCCGCCCCCTCGTACGACACCCCCTCCGGCGAACCCGGCGAGGAGGCGGGGACGGTCCCGGTAACGAAGGGGGACCGGCGCCGGGACCGGGATCGGGTGAGTACGCACTGACGCCCTGGTCCTCCTAGTCCTCGCGCCGGGCGCGGCGGTTGCCGGGTCTGCGGGCCACCCAGGCCCGGATCGTATCCGCGTACCAATACGGTTTGCCGCCCTCCACCAGATCGGGGGGCGGCATATGACCGTGCTTGCGATAGGACCGTACGGTGTCGGTCTGTACACCGATATGTGCGGCGATCTCCTTGTAGGACCACAGCCTTCGATCGGTCATCACACGCGCCCTTTCACTCGGCCTGTGTCCGGTGAACGAGGCCGGGTGACGGGCGGCTAGGGGCTGTTGAACACCTGTGACGTAAGCCGCGCGCAGATGTGACGCCTGTGACCGCCGGGTGACGCGACGGCCCCGGGGCTCACGCCTCCAGGTCGGACATGCGTTTGGTGATCTCGGTGAGCTGGACCGGGCGGTGCTCCAGGCGGGACAGCTCGCAGGCCTCGGCCACCAGCAGGGCGTACAGCGCCTGCTGGCCGGAGCACGGATTGGCGGCCTCCCCCCGGGCCGCCTTGACGAAGGCCGCAAGCTCCGCCCGGTACGCGGCCTCGAACCGCTCCAGGAAGTTCGCCCAGGGCCGGGCGGGGCCGGGGGGACCGCCCGGTTCGGCCGAGGTGAACGGCGTACGGTCGTCCAGCCCCACCACGAACTGGTCGCGCTCCCCGGACAGTTCCATCCGTACGTCGTAACCGGCCCCGTTGTAGCGGGTGGCGGTCGCGGTGACCAGCGTGCCGTCGTCCAGGGTGAGCAGCGCCGCCGCCGTATCGACGTCGCCCGCCTCGCGGAAGAAGGCGGCGCCGCCGTCCGAGCCGGACGCGAACACCTCCACCACCTCACGGCCCGTCAGCCAGCGCACGGCGTCGAAGTCATGCACCAGACAGTCCCGGATCAGCCCGCCCGAGTGGGGCAGGAACTCCGGCGGCGGGGGCGAGGCGTCGGAGGTGACGGCCCGCAGGGTGTGCACCCGGCCGAGCCGCCCGCTGCGCAGCGCCTCCCGCGCGGCCAGGTACCCGGCGTCGAACCGGCGCTGGAACCCCATCTGGAGCATGGTCCCGGCCCGTTCGACCTCGCGCAGCGCGCGGACCGTGCCCGCGAGGTCCAGGGCGATGGGCTTCTCGCAGTACGTGGGCAGCCCGGCGTGGGCGGCCCGGGTGATCAGATCGGCGTGGGTGACGGTCGGGGTGGCGATCACCAGGGCGTCGATGCCGCTCTCGAAGACCGCGTCCACCGACGCGGCGGCCCGGGCGCCGACGCGCTCGGCGACCTCGGCGGCCCGCCCGGCGTCGGCGTCACCGATCAGCAGCTCGTCGACCCCGTCCGTACCGGCCAGGGCGGCGGCGTGGAAGGCGCCGATGCGGCCCGCGCCGAGGAATCCGATGCGCATAAGGGTTCCCGTCTCGTTGAGGTCGTTGAGGTCGTAAAGGGGCGGTCAGTCGGTCTGTGGGGTGAGGCGGGCCGGGCCGCACAGGTCGGCCTCGATCTCCTCCAGCGTGCGCCCCTTGGTCTCCGGCAGACAACGGGTGGAGAAGACGATCGCGCCGATGCCGCACACCGCGAACAGCCAGAACGTGGCGGTCGAGCCCCAGGCGGCCACCAGCGGCGGGAAGGTCTGCGCGACCGCGAAGTTCACCATCCACAGCACCCATACGCACAGGCCCATCACGAACCCGCGCAGCCGCAGCGGGAAGATCTCAGCCAGCATCAGCCAGGTGACGGGCGAGATCAGACACTGCTGGAAGGCCACGAAGACCACCATGAAGGTGAGCACCACATAGCTGCGCACCCCGGACTCCGGCAGCGTGAAGCACAGCCCGAGCACGAAGAGCGAGGTCGTGGTGCCGATCTGCCCGGCGATCAGCATCGGGCGGCGTCCGGCCCGGCCCAGCAGCCAGATGCCCACGAAGGTCATGACGACCGAGATCACGCCGACCGAGATGGTGGAGACGAGCGAGGCGCTGGTGCCGAGTCCGGTGGACTCCAGGATGGACGGCGCGTAGTACATCACCGTGTTGATGCCGGTGATCTGCTGGCAGACCGCGATGCCCACGCCGATGAGGGCGAGCCGCCGGATCCACGGGGTCCGCAGATCCGCCCAGCTCGCCTTCGGCTGGTGCGCGGCGGAGGCGATCGCGGTGCGGATGGCCGCGAGTTCGCCGTCCGCCTCGGCCCTGGGCCGGGTCCGGCGCAGGACCCGCTGGGCCTCCGCGTCCCGGCTCCGGCTCGCGTACCAGCGGGGGGTGTCCGGCAGGAACAGCATGCCGACGAAGAGCAGCACGGCGGGCACCGCCGCGACCGCGAGCATCCAGCGCCAGATGTGCTCGCCGGACCACACCCGGTCGATCAGGGCGTTCACGGTGAACGCGATCACCTGACCGGTGACGATCATCAGCTCGTTCTGGGTGACGAGCCGACCGCGCCGGTGCGGGGGTGCCATCTCGGCGATGTAGAGCGGGACCACCGCCGAGGCGCAGCCGACCGCGAGCCCGAGCACCACCCGCGAGATCACCATCAGCGGCACATCGGGGGCGACCGCCGTGCCGAGCGCGCCGAGCCCGAAGAGCACGGCCGCGAGCAGCAGGGTGAGGCGGCGGCCCAGGGCGTCCGCGAGCCGCCCGCCGGTCAGCGCGCCGAAGGCGGCGCCGACCAGGAGCGAGCTGACGACCAGCCCCTCGGTGAAGGGCGTGAGCCCCAGGTCGTCCTTCATGAACAGCAGCGCACCGGAGATGACCCCGGTGTCATAGCCGAAGAGCAGTCCGCCGAGCGTGGAGATCACGGCGATCTTCGTGAGCGCGTGCCGTTGGGGTGCCGCCGATTCCTCCGGAGCGGCGGTGGGTGGTGCGTGGACCGTGGTGGGGCCTTCGGTCGTCATGCTGAATGCTCTCCTCGGTACGGGCCTTCTACTTCCAGGAGGAGAGGTATTCGTCGATCTTCCGGCGCATGAAGAGGGACGATTCGCGGGCGCGGTCCTCCCACGCGAAGACGCAGGAGGTCAGCGTTCCGTCGAAGTCGTTGTCGCGCAGCGCGCCGAACAGCGCGTCGAAGTCGACCTCGCCCTGCCCGATGTCCAGGTGCTGGTGGATACGGGCCGTGGAGCCGGGCGGGTTGATGATGTAGCGCAGCCCCGAGGACGCGGTGTGATCGAAGGTATCGGCCAGATGCACATGGGTGAGCAGATCGCCCGCGTGCTTGATCAGGCCGGGGGCGTCATTGCCGTGGTGGAAGGTGTGCGGGGCGCAGTAGAGGTAGGAGACCTGGGGGTGGTTGATGCCCCGGATCATGTTGATCGCCTCGTACCCCTCCTCGATGAAGTCATCGGGGTGCGGCTCCAGCGTCAGCCGGATGGACTCGCGCTCGAAGACCGGCAGCAGCTCCTCGATCGACCGCCAGAACTGGCCCTCGCTGCGGCTGGGGTCCTCGGGGCGGCCGTTGAACTCCGAGATCATGCTGTCCACGCCCAGATCGGCGGTGATCTGGATGGCCCGCTTCCAGTAGCGGACGGCGGCCTGGCGCTCGTCCTCGTCCGGTCCTGACCAGCGGAACAGCGGCAGTACGGAGGAGATCTTCACCCCGGCGGCGTCCAGCGCCTTGCGGAACTGGCGCACCGTGCCGTCATCGACCCTCGGGTGCTTGAAGAAGGGGATGAAGTCGTCCCGGGGGGACAGCTCGATGTACTCGAAGCCCAGCTCGGCGACGAGGGCCGGGAGTTCGAGCAGCGGCCCTTTGCGCAGCATATGCGGGTCGAGGGCGATCTTCATGAGAAGGAGAAACCTTTCCAGCAGGGAGAACGGGAGGGAGAAAGGGGCGGGCCGGTCGTGGCGGCGACCGGCCCGCCCGGGAGCGTCAGGCGTAGAAGGCGGGGCGCACGATCATGTCGACCGGGGTGCGCTCACCGGTGGTCTGCGCGCGCACGCCCGCCTCGCACACGGCGGCCGCCGCGTAGCCGTCCCAGGCGCTCGGGCCCTCGACCTCGCCGCGCTTGGTGGCGTTGACCCAGGCCTGCACCTCGCGGTCGTACGCCTCCTCGAAGCGGGCCACGAAGTCGGGGGCGATCTCGCCGCCCCAGGTGCCGGGGCGGTTGACGAGCATGCCGTGGGCGTCGCCGACGCGCGCGGTGCCGCGCTCGCAGACCGCCTCGGCCTGGACCTGGTAGCCGAAGCCGCAGCTCGCGAAGATCTCGACGTTGACGATCGCGCCGCCGGTGGTCTCGAAGATCACCAGCTGGGGGTCGGCAAGCCCCTCGGGGGCGTTCGAGTTGGGGGTCGGCTTGAGCACGGTGACGTTGGCGATCTCCTGCTCCAGCAGCCAGCGCGACTGGTCCATCTCGTGCACCACGGAGTCGTTGATCAGCATCTCGGTGGTGAAGTACGAGTGCACCGAGGCGTTGCGGTGACGGCAGTGCATCAGCAGCGGGCGGCCCAGCTCACCGGAGGCGAGCAGCGCCTTGAGCTTCATGAACTCGGTGTCGTAGCGGCGCATGAAGCCGACCTGGATACGGCGGTGACCGAGCCGCTGCTCGGCCTCCAGCACCCGCAGCGCGGACGCCGAGTCCGGGGTCAGCGGCTTCTCGCACAGCACCGGCAGATCGTGCTCGAACGCGCTGAGCAGCGCGGCCTCGTGCGCGGGTCCTGGCGAGGCGATGAGCACCGCGTCCACGCCCGGCGCGGCCATGGCGGCGGCCGGGTCGGTGAACGCCTGACAGCCCTCGGAGAGGTCGGCGACGGCCTTGGCGCGCGCCTCGTCGATGTCGACCACGGCCGCCACCCGGGCGCCGCTGATCACGTCGTTGATGCGGCGGACGTGGTCGGCGCCCATCTTGCCGGTCCCGATGACGGCGATCCCGAGCGTGCCCTGCTGGGTCATAGGTGTCTCTTTTCTCTTTCTGCTCGTCCGGAGGATCTAAGAGATCGGCGGAGGGTCAGGCGCCGCAGGAGCGCAGGAAGCGGCGGGTGCGCTGGGCGATGGGGAACGGCTGGTCGGGCGGGCAGGGGTACATGTCCTGCTCGACGATGGCGAACAGGTCCACGTCCAGCTTCTGGGCGGCCGCCAGGACCGGCTCCAGCTCCGGGACGCCCTTCGGCGGCTCGCACATCACGCCGCGCTTGACGGCCGGGCCGAACGGCACCCCGTTCTTGACCACGTCGGACAGGATCTCCGGGTCGACCTGCTTGAGGTGGAGGTAGCCGATGCGCTCGCCGTAGGTCTCGATGAGCTTGACGCTGTCCCCGCCGCAGTAGGCGTAGTGGCCGGTGTCCAGGCAGAGGTTGACCAGGTCGGAGTCGGTGGCGTCGAGGAAGCGGGCCACGTTCTCCTCGCCGTCGATGTGGGTGTCGGCGTGCGGGTGGACGACGATGTCGAGCCCGAAGCGCTCGCGCACCTCACGGCCGAGGCGCTCCATGCCGGTGGACAGGTGGCGCCACTGCTCGGCGGTCAGCTCGGCCGGCTCGATGATCTCGGCGGTCTTGTCGTCGCGCCAGAAGGAGGGGATGACCACGAGGTGCTTCGCGTTCATGGCCCGGGTCAGCTCGGCGACCTGGGAGACGTGCTCCCAGGTGGCGTCCCAGACGTCGGGGCCGCGGTGCAGCGAGGTGAAGATCGTGCCCGCCGAGACGGTGAGGTTCCGGCGGGTGATCTCCTCGGTGAGCCGGGCGGGGTCGGTCGGCAGATAGCCGTACGGGCCCAGCTCGATCCACTCGTAACCGGCCTCCGCGACCTCGTCGAGGAAGCGCTGCCAGGGGACCTGCTGCGAGTCGTCCGGGAACCACACCCCCCAGGAGTCGGGGGCCGAGCCGACCCGGATGCGGTCCAGGGCGGGTGCGGGGGAGGCGGCGGCAGTCATGGAAGAGGGTCTCCTCTCGCCGGTCGGGGGGACCGGGGAAGGGGGCAGTGCGGGTCGCTTGCGCTCGGTGGTGGTCACGGTGGTGGTCGGGGCCCGCGTTTCATGCTGGTTTGGGCAGCTTTACGGGCCGGACCGGGGGCCGTCAAGACTTTGCCAGGACATTCGGACGTAATGTCAGTACGTCATGTCGATACGTCCTGTCAGGCCGAGGGGGTGTCGACGGCCTCGGGAAGCTCCTCCACATCGACCCCGCGCACCTGCGCCAGCTCGTGTTTGAGGGCGGCCAGCTCGGTGCCGCCCGCCATGTGGTTGGTGAGTTCCTCGAGGCTGACGTCGTCGCGGGCGGCGTTCAGCTCCAGGGCGCCGAGTCTCAGCACCGAGAAGTGGTCGCCGACCATGTAGGCGTGGTGCGGGTTGTGGGTGATGAAGATGACGCCGAGGCCCCGCTCGCGGGCGGCCGCGATGTACTTCAGGACGACGCCGGACTGCTTGACGCCCAGCGCCGCGGTGGGCTCGTCCAGGATCAGCACTCTGGCGCCGAAGTACACCGCCCGGGCGATGGCCACGGACTGCCGCTGGCCGCCGGAGAGGGTGCCGATGGGCTGTTCCAGGTTGTCCAGGTGGATGCCCATGGCGGACAGCTCGGCCTGGGTGGTCTCCTTCATCCGCTCGATGTCGAGCCGCCGGATGGGCCAGGGGCCGCGGGTCAGCTCGGAGCCGAGGAAGAAGTTCCGCCACACCGGCATCAGGGGCACCGTGGCCAGGTCCTGGTAGACGGTGGCGATGCCGAGGTCGAGGGCCTCGCGCGGGTTGTGCAGCCGCACCGGCTTGCCGTCGACGACGTACTCGCCCTCGTCGTGCTGGTGCAGCCCGGAGATGATCTTGATGAGGGTGGACTTGCCCGCGCCGTTGTCACCGAGGACGCAGGTCACCTGGCCCGGCCGGACGTCGAGGTCGATGCCCTCCAGGGCCCGTACGTTGCCGTACAGCTTGCCGACGCCCTTGAGCTGGACCACCGGCTCCGTCGCGCCCTCGTCGGCGGCGGGGGCGGGCTTCGTGAGGTCGTTGGCGGACATTCCCATCACCTCCTGGTGGCCTGACGGCGCACCCACAGATTCACGAGCGTGGCCAGCAGGAGCATCACGCCGACGAAGAACTTGAACCAGTCCGGGTTCCAGTTGGCGTAGACGATGCCCTGGTTGACCATGCCGAAGATGAAGGCGCCGAGGAGCGCGCCGATCGCGGAGCCGTAGCCGCCGGTGAGCAGGCAGCCGCCGATCACCGCCGCGATGATGTAGTAGAACTCGTTGCCGACGCCCTCACCGGCCTGCACGGTGTTGTACTCGAAGAGCAGATGCATCCCGACGAACCAGGCCGCGAAGCCCACGGTCATGAAGAGCGCGATCTTGGTGAGGTTCACCGGGACGCCGACCGCCCGGGCGCTCTCCTTGGAACCGCCCGCCGCGAAGATCCAGTTGCCGAACTTGGTGCGCAGCAGGACCCAGGTGGCGAGGGCGGCGAAGGCCAGCCAGTAGAACACCGTGATGTTCACGTCGACGCCGAAGACCGGGACCTCGGAGGCGAAGACCGCCTTGGCCGAGTCGAAGCCGTCCATGTCGTTGATGGCGTTGGTGGCGACGTTGTCGGTCAGCAGCTTGGTGATGGCGAGGTTGAGGCCCTGGAGCATCAGGAAGCTGGCGAGCGAGACCAGGAAGCTGGGCAGCCCGGTCTTGATCAGCAGCAGCCCGTTGATCAGGCCCACTCCGAGCGAAACGATCAGAGCGACCCCGACGCCGACCCAGACGTTGGCGGTCATCTGGAAGCTGAGCATGCTCGCGGTCAGCGCCGAGGAGGTGACGGCGACACCGGCCGACAGGTCGAACTCGCCGCCGATCATCAGCAGGGAGACGGCGAGCGCCATGATGCCCAGGGTCGAGCCCTGGTAGAGCACGGTGGCGAACGAGTCCGCCTGGCGGAAGGTGGGGGCGACGGCGAAGAAGAAGGCGTAGACGCCGACGGCGGCGACCAATGCGCCGATCTCCGGCCGGGCGAGGGCCCGGCGGGCCAGCGAGCGGTCGGCGGAGCGGGTCTTGGGGGCCGCCGCGGGGGAGGCCGGTGGCATGGCGGCGGCGGGCGGGGCGGCTTGGGTCATGGCCGGATCACCGATTGCCCTTCGCGGCGAACTTCGCGATCTTCTCCACGTTGTCCTTGGTGACGAACGCGGGGCCGGTCAGCACGGGCGCCTCGCCACCGCCGCTGAAGTTGCCGTTGTTCTTGTAGAGCCACAGGGAGTCGACGGCCAGATAGCCCTGGAGGTAGGGCTGCTGGTCCACGGCCAGCTGCACATCCCCGCTCTGAACGGCGGCGATGAGGTCCTTGTTGAGGTCGAAGGTGGCGACCTTGGCCTTGCCGCCGGACTCCTTGGCGGACTGCACGGCGGTCAGGGCGAACGGCGCGCCGAGCGTGACGACGTAGTCGATGCTGGAGTCCTGCTTGAGCTTGGCGGAGATCGTGGACTTGACCGACGGCATGTCGGTCCCGTTGACGTAGAGGGTGTCGGTCTTGCCCTTGAAGGTCTTCTTCACGCCCGCGCAGCGGGCCTCCAGGGCGACATGGCCCTGTTCCTGGATGACGCAGATGTTGTGCTTGGCGCCCATCGCGTTGAGGCGCTTGCCGAAGGCCTGACCGGCGAGGTTCTCGTCCTGGCCGAAGTATTCGAGCAGCCCCTGCGCCTTCCAGTCCTCCAGTCCGGAGTTGAAGCCGACGACCGGGATCCCGGCCTGCTCGGCCTTGGCGATCGCGCCCTTCATCGCGGCGGGCTTGGCCAGGGTGACGGCGATGCCGTCGACCTTCTGGTTGATCGCGTTCCGGATGAGGTTGGCCTGGTCGCCACCGTTCGGATTGCTGGAGTAGACCAGATCGACGTTGTCCTTGGCCGCGGCCGCCTTGGCGCCCTTGCGGACTGTGTCCCAGAAGGTGTCACCCGGGGCGGCGTGGGTGATCATCGCGATCTTCATCCGGGGGGTGTTGGCCTTGCCCGCCGAGATGTCGTCCGCGGCGTCCTGGGCCTTCTTGCCCCCTTGACTGCTGCATCCCGTTGCGAGGAGAACCGTTACGGCGGCGATGGCGGTGAGTCCCGCGCGGCGGCGTCGGTCGAATCTGAGGTCCATTGCTCCAGCACCTCTCAAGCCAGTCCGGTGTTAACAGAGCTGTTGCATGAGGGGGAGCCAACTCCTCGCGGACACTGCCTGTCAAGAGTTTGTCATGACAACATTTCATCTGGACGTAACGAGACCATAACGCGCGGGCGGCGGCTCCGGGGTGGCTCTCGTGGTTAGGTCCGAATGTAATGACAAATCCTTGACAGCGGGCCGTGGGCGCGTCTAGACCTGAAGGGGCCGGGCGGGACCCGGTGTTCGCCCACCACAATCCTGAGCTGCGTCTTTCCCGAATTTTCCCGAAGGGGCACGCATGAGTGAGCCGTACGACCTGATCACGATGGGCCGCATCGGAGTGGACCTCTACCCGCTGCAGACCGGAGTGCCGCTACCGCAGGTCGAGTCATTCGGAAAGTTCCTGGGCGGCTCGGCGACCAACGTCGCGGTGGCCGCGGCCCGCTTCGGCCACCGCTCCGCGGTGATCAGCCGTACCGGGGCGGACCCGTTCGGCGAGTACATCCACCAGGAACTCCAGGGGTTCGGAGTGGACGACCGCTTCGTCACGCCGGTCGAGGACTACCCGACCCCCATCACCTTCTGCGAGATCTTCCCGCCCGACGACTTCCCGCTCTACTTCTACCGCCGCCCCAAGGCCCCCGACCTGGAGATCTACCCCGACGAGCTGGACCTCGACGCGGTCCGCGCCGCCCGGATCTTCTGGATGACCGGCACCGGCCTCAGCGAGGAGCCCAGCCGGGGCAGCACTCTCGCGGCCCTCGCCCACCGCGCCAAGAGCGGCACCACCGTCTTCGACCTCGACTGGCGCCCCATGTTCTGGAAGGACCCCGAGACGGCGCGCCCCTTCTATGCCGAGGCGCTGCGCCACGCCACCGTCGCCGTCGGCAACGTGGACGAGTGCGAGATCGCCACCGGTGTCCGGGAGCCCGTGGCCTGCGCCCAGGCCCTGCTGGACGCGGGCGTCGAGCTGGCCGTCGTCAAACAGGGCCCCAAGGGCGTCCTCGCCGTGCACCGCGACGGCACCGCCACCGAGGTCCCGCCCGTCCCGGTCGACGTCGTCAACGGCCTCGGCGCGGGCGACGCGTTCGGCGGCGCCCTGTGCCACGGGCTGCTGGCGGGCTGGGACCCGGAGCGGATCATGCGCTACGCCAACGCCGCGGGCGCGATCGTCGCGTCCCGCCTCGCCTGCTCCTCCGCGATGCCGACGGAAGCCGAGGTCGAGGCCCTGCTCAGCCAATCGTGACGCGGTTCGCCGTCCTGCCGGACCCTATGTAGGGAGCCTTAGTTGAGTATCAGCATCTCCGACCTCGTGACGGTGCGCAGCCGCCACCCGGAGGCCATCGCCGAGGCCGCCGCCCGCCGGGTCCGCCGCCCGCTGATCGGCGACAGCGGCCGACTCATGATCGTGGCCGCCGACCATCCGGCGCGCGGAGCCCTCGCCGTCGGCGGGCACAAGCTGGCCATGGCCAACCGGGCCGATCTGCTGGAGCGGCTGTGCCTGGCACTGTCCCGCCCGGGTGTCGACGGCGTGCTGGCCACCGCCGACATCCTGGAGGACCTGCTGCTGCTCGGCGCCCTCGACGGCAAGGTCGTCATGGGCTCGATGAACCGCGGCGGGCTGGCCGGTGCCTCGTTCGAGCTGGACGACCGCTTCACCGGCCACCGCCCGCAGGACATCGAACGGCTGCGCTTCGACGCCGGGAAGCTGCTGCTGCGGGTCGACTACGACGACGCCGGGTCGCTCAGCACCATGCTCACCACGGCCCGCGCCATCGACGAGATGGCGGAGCGGCGGCTCCCGGTGTTCGTCGAGCCGTTCATCTCCCGCCGGATAGACGGCCGGGTCTCCAACGACCTGAGCGCCGAGGCCGTCACCAAGTCCATCGCGATCGCCTCCGGGCTCGCCGGAACGTCCGCGTACACCTGGCTGAAGGTGCCGGTCACCAACGACCCGGACGAGATGGCCGCCGTCATGGAGACGAGCACCCTGCCCGCCGTGCTGCTCGGCGGCGAGGTGGGGAAGGACCAGGAGGGGGCGTACGAGAAGTGGCGCAAGGCGCTGCGGCTGCCCACCGTCCAGGGCCTGGTCGTCGGCCGCTCGCTGCTCTACCCGGCGGAGGGCGGCGTGGAGACCGCCGTGGACACCGCCGTCGGCCTGCTGTGAATCGGGCCCTCTGCTGGAAATCGCCGCGCCGCGAATCGGCCCCGGAACCGGAGGAAACACTGACGCCATGACCACCAACGAATCTTCCCTTGGCTTCCATGTGCAGGCCGGCAAGGCGGCCGACGGCCCGTACGCGCTGGACATCGACCCCGCGCGGGCCGGATGGGGCTACTCCAGCCTGCGCGTGCTCGACCTGCCGCCCGGCGGCTCGCACCAGCTGGTCACCGGCGACAGCGAGTGGATCGTGCTGCCGCTCAGCGGCGGCTGCACGGTGATCACCGAGGGCGAGACGTTCGAACTGCACGGCCGCGAGAGTGTGTTCAGCGGGGTGACCGACTTCGCCTACGTCCCGCGCGACGCCCACGCCACGATCGCCAGCGGCGCCGGGGGCCGCTTCGCCCTCACCGGCGCCCGCTGCGAGCGCAGGCTGCCCGCCCGCTACGGGCCCGCCTCGGCCGTCCCCGTCGAGCTGCGCGGCACCGGCAACTGCTCGCGCCAGGTCAACAACTTCGCGGCGGCCCCCGCCGGAGGCGGAAAAACAGGTGGCAGTTTCGAGTGCGACAAGCTCATCGCCGTCGAGGTGCTCACCCCCGGCGGCAACTGGTCCTCGTACCCGCCGCACAAGCACGACGAGTGCCGCCCCGGCGAGGAGAGCGAGCTGGAGGAGATCTACTACTTCGAGATCGCCGAGGCCCACGGCAACGAGGGCGTCGGCTACCAGCGCGTCTCGCCCTCCGGTCGGGGCCGCGGCACCGACGTGCTGGCCGAGGTCCGCTCCGGGGACGCGGTCCTCATCCCGGACGGCTGGCACGGCCCCTCCATCGCCGCGCCCGGCCACGCCATGTACTACCTCAACGTCATGGCGGGCCCCGGCGAGGAGCGCGCCTGGCTGATCTGCGACCACCCCGACCACGGCTGGATCCGCTCCACCTGGCCCGACCAGCCCGTCGACCCCCGCCTTCCGCTGTACGCAGCCCCTGAAGCTGCCGCCTCTGAAGCTCCCGCCCCTGACGCTCCCGCAGGAGACGCCCGATGACCACCCGCCGCCTCACCGTCGCCCAGGCCCTGGTCGAGTTCCTGGCGCACCAGTACACCGAGCGGGACGGGCAGCGGCACCGTCTGATCAACGCCACCTGGGGCATCTTCGGCCACGGCAATGTGGCCGGGCTCGGCCAGGCGCTGCTGGAGGCCGGGCAGGACACCATGCCGTACCTCCAGGGCCGCAACGAGCAGGCCATGGTGCACGCCGCCGTCGGCTACGCCCGCCAGTCCAACCGGCTCGCCGCCCAGGCCGTCACCACCTCCATCGGACCCGGCGCCACCAACCTGGTCACCGGCGCCGCGCTGGCCACCGTCAACCGGCTGCCGGTGCTGCTGCTGCCCGGCGACATCTTCACGACCCGGCCCGCCGACCCGGTACTCCAGCAGCTGGAGGTGCCGTACGCGGGCGACGTGTCCGTCAACGACGCGCTGCGCCCGGTCTCCCGCTACTTCGACCGCGTCGTACGCCCCGAGGCGCTGATCCCGGCCGCGCTCGCCGCGATGCGGGTGCTCGCCGACCCGGCCGAGACCGGCGCGGTCACCCTGGCCATGCCGCAGGACGTGCAGGCCGAGGCGTTCGACTGGCCGGAGGAGTTCTTCGCCGACCGGGTGTGGCGGGTGCGCCGCCCCGCCCCGGAGCACGCCGAGACCACCGCCGCCGCGCAGGCCATCCGTGCCGCCCGGCGCCCGCTGGTCGTCGCGGGCGGCGGCGTCCACCACAGCGAGGCCGAGGGGGCGCTGCGGGCGTTCGCCGACGCCACCGGCATCCCGGTCGCCTCCACCCAGGCGGGCAAGGGGTCGCTGCGCCACGACCACCCGGCCGACATCGGCGGCATCGGGCACACCGGTACCGCCGTCGCCGACGACCTGGCCCGCAGCGCGGACCTGATCATCGGGGTCGGCACCCGCTACAGCGACTTCACCACCGCCTCCGCGACCCTCTTCGCGGACCCGGAGGTCCGCTTCCTCAACCTCAACATCACCGGCTTCGACGCCCACAAGCTGGCCGCCACCACCCTGGTCGCCGACGCCCGCGCCGGTCTTGAGGCGCTCACCGCCGAGCTGGCCGGTCACCGGGTGGACGAGACGTACGAGGCCGAGTACCGCACCGGCAAGACCGCGTGGGAGCGCCGGGTGGACGCCGCGTACGCCGCCGAGGACGCCTCCGTACGCCCCTCCCAGACGCAGGTGCTGGGCGCGCTGGACGCGGTGGTCGGCGACGAGGACGTGGTGATCAACGCGGCGGGCTCGCTCCCCGGCGACCTGCACAAGCTGTGGCGGGCCCGCTCGCCCCGCCAGTACCACCTGGAGTACGGCTACTCCTGCATGGGCTACGAGATCCCGGGCGCCATCGGCGTACGGCTCGCGGCCCCCGACACCCCGGTGTGGGCGCTGGTCGGGGACGGTACGTATCTGATGATGCCGACCGAGATCGTCACCGCGGTCCAGGAGGGCATCAACATCAACATCGTCCTCCTCCAGAACCACGGCTACGCCTCGATCGGCGGCCTGTCGGAGACCACCGGCGCCGAGCGGTTCGGCACCGCCTACCGCTTCCGGTCCGCCGACGGTACGTACACCGGCGATCCGCTCCCCGTGGACCTGGCCGCCAACGCCGCCTCGCTCGGTATGGACGTGCTGCGCGCCGCGACCGTGGCCGAGCTGCGCGAGGCGCTCGCGGCGGCCCGCGCCTCGGACCGTCCCACATGTGTCTATGTGGAGACCGAAACGGGCGACACAGTGTCGGGCGCACCCGACGCACAGGCGTGGTGGGATGTGCCCGTAGCCGAGACCGCGAGCCGCCCGGCCGCCGTGAAGGCCCGCCAGGAGTACGACCGGCACGCCGCCGGCCGCCGCCGCCACCTCTGACGTTTTTCGAGAGAAAGGCTCCGCACCCATGAAGACCGTCAACCACTGGATCGGCGGGAAGTCCGTCGAGGGCACCTCCGGCAACCACGGCCCGGTGTACAACCCCGCCACCGGCGCCCAGGACACCCGGGTCGCCCTCGCCTCGGTCGGGGACGTCGACGCGGCCGTCGCGTCCGCGAAGGAGGCGTACCGGTCCTGGGGCACCGTCTCGCTGTCCAAGCGCTCCTCGATCCTCTACAAGTACCGCGAGCTGCTGGACGCCCACCGCGACGAGATCGCCGAGCTGATCACCGCCGAGCACGGCAAGGTGCACTCGGACGCGCTCGGCGAGGTGGCCCGAGGTCTGGAGATCGTCGAGCTGGCCTGCGGCATCGCCGAGAAGCTCAAGGGCGAGCTGTCCACCCAGGTCTCCACCGGGGTCGACGTCTCCTCGATCCGCCAGCCGCTGGGTGTCGTCGCGGGCATCACGCCGTTCAACTTCCCGGCCATGGTGCCGATGTGGATGTTCCCGGTGGCCGTCGCCTGCGGCAACACCTTCGTCCTCAAGCCCAGCGAGAAGGACCCGTCGGCCTCCTACCGGCTGGCCGAGCTGGCGGCCGAGGCGGGGCTGCCGGACGGTGTGCTCAACGTCGTCAACGGCGACAAGGTGGCCGTGGACCGGCTGCTGGAGCACCCGGACGTCGCTGCGGTCAGCTTCGTCGGCTCCACCCCGATCGCCAAGTACATCCAGTCCAAGGCCGTCGAGCACGGCAAGCGGGTGCAGGCGCTCGGCGGCGCCAAGAACCACATGCTGGTACTGCCCGACGCCGACCTGGACTTCGCCGCGGACAACGCGATCAACGCGGCCTACGGCTCGGCCGGTGAGCGCTGCATGGCGGTCTCCGTCGTGGTCGCCGTCGGCGACATCGGCGACGACCTGGTGAAGAAGATCGCCGACCGCGCGGCCAAGCTCCGTATCGGCCCCGGCAACGACCCGTCCTCCGAGATGGGCCCGCTGATCACCAAGGAGCACCGGGACAAGGTGGCCTCGTACGTCCACGGGGCCGCCGCCCAGGGCGCCGAGGTGGTCGTGGACGGCACCGGCTACTCGGTCGAGGGCCATGAGAACGGGTTCTTCATCGGCGTCTCGCTGCTGGACAAGGTCCCGGCCACCGCCGACGCCTACCGCGACGAGATCTTCGGCCCGGTGCTGTGTGTGGTCCGCGCCGAGACGTACGACGACGCCATCGAGCTGATCAACTCCTCGAAGTGGGGCAACGGCACCGCGATCTTCACCCGCGACGGCGGCGCCGCCCGCCGCTTCCAGCTGGAGGTGGAGGCGGGCATGGTCGGCGTCAACGTGCCGATCCCGGTGCCGGTGGGCTACCACTCCTTCGGCGGCTGGAAGGACTCGCTCTTCGGCGACCAGCACATCTACGGCAACGACGGGGTGCACTTCTACACCCGGGGCAAGGTCGTCACCACCCGCTGGCCGGAGCCGTCGGAAGAGGTCGGCATCAACCTGGGTTTCCCCAAGAACCACTGATCGCCTGACGCTGAATCCCCCGCCGGTCACCGACCGGCGGGGGTTTCGTCGTATGCGGGGGCAACCATCTACCCCTGTTGTAGGTCTTCTTGAGTGTTCGCCCGAACAATGGGCACACGACCACATTCAGGGGGATTTCCTATGCTTCGTACCCTTCGCTGTTCCGCTGCCGCGCTCGGCCTCGGACTCGTGCTGGCCGCGGGCGCACCCGCGGTCGCGGCCCAGAAGACCGATCCGAACGGCCGCTTCACCGCCGAGGAGATCCACCACTTCCTGGAGGGCTTCTACGGCAACCACGGGCCGCGTCCCTGGGAGCGCGAGAACCTGGTCTCCGACCAGCTGAAGGAGCGGATCGCCCAGAACCCCGGCTACGACCTGCTGCTGTGCGCGCAGAACGAGCCGAGGGACATCGAGGTCGGCGAGGTCACCACGGCGCAGTCCGCCCGGGTCGGCTGGGCGACCATCACCACGCACTGGGGCCAGGGCGCGACCGACTCCTTCACCGCGTACGTCGACCTCGACGCGACCCGGCCCATCGAACTGCTCGATGTGGACTGCGCGACACCTGAGGGCTGACGCGGGCCGAAAGAGCGGGTACGCCAGGAATCCGCCGAAGACGGCCGGTTCCTCGCGTGCAGATCAAGGTCGTAGTCTCGGCGTATGAGCTGGTCACACGCGCTGAAGCAGACGGCCCAGGCCGGTTTGACGATCGAGCGCATCCGGCTGGAGCCGCTGGTCGCGGTCCGTGGCGCCTGCGGTGTGGCCATCGTCATCGGGCTGACCCTCTGGTTCGGCTCGCCGACCCTCGCGGTGTCGTCCGCGTTCGGCGCGTTCTCCGCCGGGATCGCCATCTTCCAGAAGAGCTGGCGGCCCCGCCCGGAGTTGGCGCTCGCCGCCGCGTCCCTGCTCGCCGTCTCCACCTTCCTCGGCTATCTGGCCGCCGCCCACGTCGCCACGTTCGTCGTGATGCTCGCCATATGGACGCTGCTGACCGGCATGTCGTGGGCGGTCGGCCCGGTCTCCGGGCTGGTGTCGACCCAGATGGTCGCGGTGATGCTGGTCACCGTCACCCTCCCCACCTCGGTGCTCGGCGCCCTGGAGCACGCCGCGCTGATCGGGCTCGGCGGCGTCGTCCAGGCCGTGCTGATCGTGCTCTTTCCGGTACGGCCCTGGGGTGTGCAGCGCGACGCCCTCGCGGACGCGCTCGCGGGCGTCGCCGACTACGCCCGGCGGCTGCGCCACGACCCGCAGGCGCCGTTCGACCCACAGCCGCTGATGGACGCCCGCAGCGCCGCCGCGCTCACTCCGCGCGAGGCGAAGCGCCGCCCGCGCCAGCTGCGCGGCTACCGGCTGCTGGCCGAGCGGATACGTCCGGTGCTCGCCTCGATGGCCGACCCCGTGGTCGGCGCCCCGATGCTCGGGCCCGAGCGCGACCGGGTGCGGGAGCTGCTGGCCGCGACCGCCACCGTGCTGGACGCGGTGGCCCACGCCATCCGCCGGAACAAGCCGGTCCGGCTGCCGCCCGAGGCGATGGCGGTGCTGGAGGTACCGGCGAGCGGCCCCCTGCTCAACGGCGCGGCCCGCCGCGCCGCGCTGAAGCTGATGGCCCTGGTGAACGACGTCGTGGAGTCCTCGGACGAGCGGGTGGAGACGGTGACCGCCGAGGGCACCAGGGACCGCCGCCACCTGCCCCGCCCCACCGTCCCCGGCCTGGTGCCGGTGGCGCTGCGCGCGCTGCGCCGCGAGGCCCGCTGGGACTCGCGCATCCTGCGGCACGCGGTGCGGCTCTCGGTGGTCGCCGTCTGCGGCTATCTGCTGGGCGCCATGCTGCCGTTCGGCCATGGCTACTGGGCGCCGCTGACCTCCGTGATGGTGCTGCGTCCGGATTTCGGCCAGACCTTCTCGCGCGGGGTCGCCCGCTTCTTCGGCACCCTGGCCGGGGTCCTGATCGGCGGGCTGGTGGTGACGCTGGCCCACCCGGACCCGTATGTCAGCGCCACGCTGGCCGTGGTGTGCGCGGCCTTCATGTTCATGCTGCTGCGCACCGGCTTCATCGTGGCCTCCCTGTGCGTGAGCGCGTACGTGGTCTTCCTGCTCGGCATCGCGGGCGCGGAGGTCGGCCAGACCGTCCAGGCGCGGGTGGCGCTGACGCTGCTGGGCGGGCTGATGGCGATGGCCTCGTACGTGGTCTTCCCCGCCTGGGAGACTCCGTTGATGCGCGACCGGCTGGCCGACTGGCTGGATACCGGCGGCCAGTACGCCGTCGCCGTCTTCGACGCCCACGCCCGCCCCGCCGAGCGCCGCCCCCGGCAGGTGCGGGAGGCGCTGCTGGACCAGCGGGCGGCGCGCAGCGAGTACGAGGCGCTGGAGGCCCGGGCGCGCCGGGAGCCGGTGCGCCACCGCGGGCTCGGCCCCCGGGCGGCGCAGGAGGCGCAGACAGCGCTGTCCACCGCGGGCCGGGTCACCATGCTGCTGGAGGCGCATCTCCCGGACCGTGACGCGGCCCCGTCGAAGGAGTCCGGGGAGTTCGCCGCGGCGCTGCGGACGGCGGTTCCGAAGGCGGTGGAGGCGGTCCGGGAGCGGCGGCCGCTGGACTGGACCGCCGTACAGGAGTCGCTGGAGCACTGGCAGGAGCGCGCGGGGGAGCGGCAGGGGGTCGCGGTGCGCAGCGCCGAGCTGTTGGTGGAGGCGCTGGACGACCTGGCGCAGGCGCTCGCCGGGGGCGCGCGGCAGCAGCCGGCGCTCCAAGACCCCACGCGTGGGGGGTGACCCCTCGCTGTTAGGGGTGCCCCCTACATCTACTGTCGTGTTAGAACATTTAGGGGCAGCTTGTTCTGACACATCTTCTGATGGGTGAGCGGCTGTTGCGACCGCGAACCCGATGAGGGAAAGACTTTTCACGTACATGGGTGCTCAGCAAGAAGGCAGCGTCTGGATTCGACGGTTCCATCCGGCCCCCGACAGCCGCGTGCGGCTGGTCTGTCTGCCGCACGCCGGGGGTTCGGCGCCGTTCTTCTTCCCGGTGTCACAAGCGCTTTCACCGGCCGTCGACGTCCTCTCGCTGCAGTATCCGGGGCGTCAGGACCGGCGTCTCGATCCGCGGATAGAGAACATCGGTGAGTACGCGGACGCCATCGCCGCCGAGTTGAAGCCCTGGCTCGATCGGCCGATCGCCTTCTTCGGCCACAGCATGGGCGCCGTCCTCGCGTTCGAGGTGACGCGGCGACTGGAGGCGGCCGATCCGGAGTTCTCCCCGGTCGCCGTCTTCGCCTCGGGCCGCCGGGCACCGTCCCGTTACCGGGACGAGAATGTGCACCGCCGTGACGATGACGGCATCGTGCGCGAAATGAAGGTGCTGAGCGGAACCGACGCACGGGTCCTCGGAGATGAGGAGATCCTGCGCATGGTGATGCCCGCGATCCGCGGTGATTACAAAGCGATCGAGACCTACCGCTCCGAGCCGGGTGCCACCGTCCGCGCCCCGATCACCGTGCTGACCGGCGACGACGACCCCAGGACCAGCCTGGACGAGGCGCGGGCGTGGCAGGAGCACACCACCGGCGCGTTCGACATCCGGGTGTTCCCGGGTGGCCACTTCTTCTTGGCCAACCATCAAGCGGAAATCACGAGTCTGGTGTCCGGGGTGCTTTCGGCGTCACGTCCCTGACCCGGCCGATTCGTATCGCACGACCGAAACGCAATTCGCCATACGTCACGTTTCAGGCCCTCGGCGTCATCGACCCGGGGGCGTGAGGCGATGATTCGCCGGGGGATGAGTCCTGTGCCCATAAATCTCTTCGAGTGGGAGAGCCGTCTCTCCGTCCTGCGTGAAATGCTGCACGGCGCGACGCAGGGCCGAGGACGGCTGGCGCTGGTCAGCGGCGCGGTGGCCAGCGGCAAGACCCGGCTGCTGGACAGCTTTGCCGAACAGGCAATCGACAGCGGCGCGTTGCTCCTCGAAGTGACCGCTTCGCGGGCCGAACGCGAACTCCCCTTCGGTATTCTCCGAAAGATATTCGACAACGCCGCCATGCCCCCGGACGTCCGCTCCGAGGCGGTCACCCTGCTGGCCGACATGGGTCCGGAGAGTACCGCCGCGGCCCGTATGCACGTGATGTCCCAGATTTCGTCGGTGCTGCTGCGGCTGGTCGACGAACGCACGCTGGTGATCGCCGTCGACGATGTGCACTGCGGCGATGATCATTCCCTGCAATTCCTGCTCCACCTCGCGCGCCGGGTCCGCCAGGCGAGGGTGCTCATCGTCCTCACCGAATCCCCCCGGCTGCGCCAGCGGCAGCTCACCTTCCACGCCGAACTGCTCCGCCAGCCCAACTGTGTGCGCATGCGGCTGCCCATGCTCACCGAGGCGGGCGTCGCCGAGGCGCTGTCCAACACCCTGTCCGCCACCGTCGCCGCCCGGCTCGCCCCCGAGTGCCACCGCCTCTCCGGCGGCAACCCGCTGCTGCTGCGCGCGCTGCTGGACGACTGGCGGGCCGGTGGCGAACACGGCGAGGCCCTGCAGCGCCCCACGCCCGGCGACGCGTTCGCACAGGCCGTCCTCGGCTGTCTGTACCGGGGCGAGCCCGACGTGGCGGCGATCGCCCGCGGTGTCGCCGTTCTCGGCGACGCCCGTTCCCCCCGCCACCTGAGCAGCCTCCTCGACCTGAGCGTCGGCACGGTCGAGCAGGGCGTCCAGGACCTCCACGAGTGCGCCGTCCTGGACCACGGCCGGTTCCGCGACGAGGTCGCCCGTACCGCCGTACTCGACGCGGCGCCCGCCGCCGTCCGCCACGACCTGCACACCCGGGCCGCCCGGCTGCTGCACGCCGACGGCGCCTCCGCGCTCGACATCGCCCGCCATCTGGTCCGCGGCCACCAGGACGGCGAGCCCTGGACCGTCCCGGTCCTGCGCGAGGCCGCCGAATACGCCCTGGTGCAGAAGGAACTCGACGTCGCGCTCCGCTGCCTCGAACACGCCCACCGCGCGTGCGAACCGGGGCCCACCCGCACCGCCCTCAAGGCGCGGCTCGTCAGCGTCGCCTGGCGGGTCGGCCCCGCGGTCGCCGAGGGATATCTGCCGTCGCTCACCGAGGAGGCCGAGAAGGGCTGGCTCGCCCCGCGCGACATCGCCCCCATCACCTCGTACCTCGCCTGGTCGGGGCGGCTGGACACGGCCGCCGACGCCATCACCGCGCTGAGCCGCACGGCGGGCCCCGGCGTCACCGATGGCGACGACCCCGCGATGGGCGCCGCCCTCTCGGCCTCCATCCAGTGGCTGACGATGCTCAGCCCGCCGCTGCGCGACCGCCTCCCCGCCCTCGGCGCCGGGGCCGCGAAGGCCACCGGCTCCCCGCACGACGTGGCCGACCTCGCCCACGCGCACGCCGCCGCCACCCTGTCCACCGCCTTCACCGAGGGCCGGACCGACCAGGCGGTCATCGAGGCCGAACGGGTCCTGCAGCGCTACCACCTCGGCGACAACACCCTCCAGCCGCTGGTCATCGTCCTGTACGCGCTCGTCGTCACCGGCCGCCTGGACCTCGCCCTGTCCTGGTGCGAGCGGCTGCTCGGCGAGTGCTCCTCCCGCAGCGTCCCCGCCTGGCAGGCGATGCTGTCCGCCGTACGGGCCGAAATCGCGCTGCGCCAAGGCGACCTCCAGGTGGCCGCGCACCAGGCGCGCGGCGCCCTGGCGCAGATTCCGGCGCCGGGCTGGGGGGTCGGCATCGGTCTGGTGCTGTCCTCGCTGATCCAGGCCGAGACCGGGATGGGCCACTACGACGAGGCCATGGCGCTGCTCGAACAGCCGCTCCCCGACGGGCTCTTCCGCACCGTCCCCGGGCTGTACTACCTGCGCGCCCGAGGCCGCTGCCACTTGGCCACCGGCCGCTACCACGCCGCCCTCGGCGACTTCACGGACTGCGGGGAACTGGCCGCGTCGTGGCGCATGGACACGCCCCGGCTGGCGTCGTGGCGGCTGGACGCCGCCGAGGCGTGGCTCGCCCTCGGCAACCCCGCCCAGGCCCGGTCCCTCGCCGAGGAGCAGCTGCGGCGGGGCGCCGGTGACGGGCGGCTGCGCGGCGGTCTGCTGGTGGTCCTGGCCCGCACCGACCAGCAGCGGCAACGGCTGCCCCGGCTCAAGGAGGCCGTCGAGGTGCTGGAGGGCGGCGACGACCGCATCCAGCTCGCCGTCGCACTCGGCGAACTCGGCCGCGCCTACCGCGCGATGGGCGACTTCAACCGGGGCCGGGTCTACGTCCGCAAGGCGTGGCACGTGGCCAAGTCCTGCGGCGCCGAGCCGCTGTGCCGCGAGCTGATGCCCCGCCACGCGGAGAGCGGCGAACTGGTGGCGGCCGCCGCCGCCCAGCCCGGCCAGGGCGCCGAGCCGCAGCGCGATGTGGAGGCCCTGACCGAGGCGGAGGTGCGGATCGCGGTGCTGGCCGCGCACGGCAACACCAACCGGGAGATCGCCTCGAAGCTGTTCGTCACCGTCAGTACGGTGGAGCAGCACCTGACCCGCATCTACCGCAAGCTGAACGTCAAGCGCCGCCGGGACCTGCCCGCCAAGCTCTCCGACAGCAGCCTGACCGGCACGGTGTGACACCCCCTAGGCCAGGAGGCCCCGTTCCATGGCCGTCATCACCGCGGCCGTGCGGTCGGAGACGCCGAGCTTCTTGAACGAGCGCAGCAGATGCGTCTTGACCGTGGCCTCGGCCACGAACAGCTTGGCGCCGATCTCGGCGTTGGTCAGCCCCTGGCCCACCAGCCGCAGTACCTCACGCTCGCGCCCGGAGAGCGGCGACGGCTCGGCCGCCCTGCTGCGGAAGAGCTTGCCCGCGAGGGACGGCGTGAGCACCGTCTCGCCGCGCGCCGCGGTCTGCACGGCGCTGATCAGCTCCTGGCGTGAACTGCCCTTCAGCAGATAGCCCGCGGCGCCCGCCTCCACCGCGCGCAGGATGTCGGAGTCGTCCTCGTACGTGGTCACGATGACGACCTTGCAGCCGGGCACCTGCCGCAGGATCTGCGTGGTGGCCTCGACGCCGTCCATCCCGCCCATGCGCAGATCCAGCAGGATGATGTCCGGCCGCAGCGCCTTCGCCTGGACCACCGCCTCCTCACCGGAACCGGCCTGTCCGACGACGGTGATGCCCTCGGCGGAGTCCAGCATGGCGCTCAGACCCTCCCGCACCACGGGGTGGTCGTCGGCCAGCAGCACCCGGATGGGTTCTTGGTCAGCCATGCGCTGCCTCCCCGGCCAGCGCCGTCGCCGGCACGTCCACCTCGACGGTGGTGCCCCGCCCGGGGCTGCTGGTGATGGACGCCATTCCGTCGATCTCCTCCATCCGGGCCTGCATCCCGCGCAGCCCGTACCCTTCCTGCGTGCCGTCCGGGGTGAAGCCCTCGCCGTCGTCGCGGATCAGCAGCCGGATGCCGTCATCGTCGAAGACCAGGACCACGTCCACCGTACGGGCCTGCTTGGCGTGCTTGCGGACGTTCGCGATCGCCTCCTGCACCGAGCGCAGCAGGACGACGCTGACCGCCATCGGCAGGGGCGGTTCTTCGCCCCTGACCGAGCACCGCACCTCCAGGCCGGTTTCGGCGATCAGCCCGTCCGCCTGCCGCCGCACCGCCTGCACCAGCGAGCCGCCGCGCAGCGCGGGCGGGGTGAGCGCGGCCACGAAGTCACGGGCCTCGGCGAGTGATTCCTTGGCCACCCGCCCGGTCAGCGCCAGATGGTTCACCGCCTGGTCCGGTGCGTCGTACACCTCCGACTCCGCCGCCTGGACCAGGCTGATGATGCTGGTCAGCCCCTGCGCCAGGGTGTCGTGGATCTCCCGGGCCAGCCGCTCGCGCTCGGCGGAGATACCGGCCTCGTGGGACAGCCGGGCCTCCCGCTCCCGGCTGCGCCGCAACTCCTCGATGAGCAGCCCCCGCTCCTTGCTCTGCCGCACCACCCGTTTGATCCACATGCCCAGCAGCAGCGACAGCGCGATGCTCAGCAGGGAGATGGGCACCACCTCCCAGACGTTCAGACCCACGTCCTCGCCGACGAACGCCACCACCAGCACGGGGCACAGATTGGCCACCGTGGCCAGCACGACCGCCGGGCCCATCGGCAGGCTCATGATCAGCATCGGGATGACCGCGAACAGCGCGAAGGCGCCGATCAGGTTGAACGCCGTGGTGGCGCAGAACAGCGCCACCAGGACGAGCGCGAAGACCAGGTTCCGCGGCCCGTGGCTCGCCTCGATCATCAGCCCCCGGCCGACCGCCGCGTACCAGGGCACGATCAGGGTCAGCGCGGCGATCGGGAGGGAGTGGTCGACCTGGGAGCCGCTGGAGAGCAGCAGCAGGGCCGCGGTGACGACGTAGGAGACGGCGAAGAAGCCGTCCCAGAGGCCGAACCAGCGGGTGCCGGACTCGGGGCCGTAATACGCGCCGGTCGGCGAGTCGTCCCCCGGGGAGTGATTGCGCACGGCCTCAGTACTACCACGCGTGTCCCCCGTGTCCACCGGTCGGTTGACAGCCGGATCCCACCGTTCAGTCGTCGCGCGGCGCGGGGCCCGCTTCTAGCGTTGTTCCCGGTGGGACCGGTGGGACAACCAGCCGTCACACCACGAAGCACATCGCCCTCTTGGCTTGGAGAACGTCGTATATGCCACAGCTGAGCCAGTTCATGGCCGCGCTGATCGCCAGCGGAACGATTCTGACGATCGTCCTGGCGACCGACCTCGGCCGCCGCCGCATCACCACGATGCGGATGGCGCGTTCGATCATCGCCGTGGCCGTCGTCATCGCGATCTTCGTCCACTCCTTCCCGACCAAGGGCGACAACGACCTGTCGCTGCAGCTCGTGGGTGTCGGCATCGGTGTCATCTGCGGCCTGATCGCCGGAGCGCTGCTGCCCGCCTATAGGGACGCCTCCTCGGGCGCGCTCTACACCATCGGTGGCATCGGCTACGCGGTGGTGTGGATCATCCTCTCCAGCGGGCGCATCATCTTCGTCTACGGCGCCGAGCACTGGTTCCCGATGGGCCTGATCAAGTTCTCCATCGAATACGGGATCAGCGGTCAGGACACGTACTCCAACGCCTTCATCTTCATGGCGCTGGCCATGGTGCTGACGCGTACGGCCGTCCTGCTGGCCAAGATGCGCAAGCTGAAGGCCCAGGAGGCCGCCGGAAACGGTCAGCTGCCCGAGCAGGCCCCTGACGGTCAGCAGACCGCGGACAGCCAGCAGACCGCGGACAAGGCATCGGCCGAAGCCTGATTACATAGGCCGCCAACCCCGCCGGGCCCGCACCCGGCACCCATCTGGAAGCAAGAGCAGGGTGAAACAGTGGAACGCCATGACAATCTGAGGCTCCGTCCGCCTCGTCACCGGGTCGACCGCCGTGCGATCGGCTGGTGGACGCTGCAGTCGACACTGTTCGCCCTGCCCCTGCCCCTCACCTTCGGGATCCTGTGGGCCACCATCCCCCCGACGCGTGAGTTCTTCATGTGGGCCACGCTGATCTCGTTGGTCCCCGGGCTGCTCTACATGGCCGTCATGCCCGCCTGGCGCTACCGGGTCCACCGCTGGGAGACCACCGACGAGGCCGTGTACGCGGCCTCCGGGTGGCTGTGGCAGCAGTGGCGGGTCGCCCCGCTGTCCCGCGTCCAGACGGTGGACACCCTGCGCGGTCCGCTGCAGCAGATGTTCGGGCTCTCCGGCGTCACCGTGGCCACCGCCTCCTCCTCGGGCGCGGTGAAGATCAAGGGCATCGACCACCAGGTCGCCCAGGACCTGGTCGAATTCCTGGCCGCGCGCGTCGAGTCGGTCCCGGAGGACGCCACATGACACCTGATACGACGGTGTCGCCCCCCACGGTCGACCAGGACTGGGGGCGGCTGAACCGTCGGCTGCTCCTGGTCAACCTGTCCATCCTCGGCGCACCGCTGGCCATGTTCCTCGCCAGCCTCGCGGTCACCGGAGGCAAGACCAACCTCCAGGTCATCATCACCCTCGCGTCGCTGTTCGTGACCTTCCTGGTCATCAGCGGCATCGGGCTGATGCGGCTGTTCACCACCCGCTACCGGCTCACCGAGGACCGCTTCGAGCTGCGCAAGGGGCTGCTCTTCCGCAGCGAGCGCTCGGTCCCGATCGGCCGCATCCGTGGCGTCGACCTCACCGCCAACCCGGTCCACCGGGTCTTCGGACTCACCACGCTGCGGATCGACAGCGGGGAGCAGAGCGACGCCGTCGCGCGCAAGCTCGCCCTCGACGGCATCACCAAGGCCGAGGCGCTTGAGCTGCGCCGCCGGATCCTCGCCCTGCGCGACGCGGGCCGGTCTCCGGCGGTGGCCGACAACGACGGTGTGCTCTGCCAGCTGGACTGGTCCTGGCTGCGCTACGGCCCGCTCACCGTCTGGGGCGTCGGCGGTGTCTTCATCGCCGCGGGCAGTGTGTACCGCACCTTGAACGAGATGCAGGTCAACCCGCTCGAACTCGGCATCGTCAAGGACCTCCAGCACCGCTTCGGCTCCGTTCCGCTCTGGTACGGAATCCTGGTGTCCGTCCTCGTCATCGTCGCCCTCGGCATGGTCGGCTCCACCGCCACGTTCATCGAGAACTGGGCCGGTTACGAGCTGCGCCGCGAAGAGGGCGGAGCGCTCCGGGTCCGCCGGGGACTGCTGGCCACCCGCTCCGTGACCATCGCGGAACGGAATCTGCGCGGCCTCGAACTCGTCGAGCCCATTCCGCTGCGCTGGGCCAGGGGCGCCAAGCTCAACGCCGTCGCCAGCGGCCTGGGCGGTGAGGACGAGAATCGCCGCCGCCGCGCCCTGACCTCTCCCGTCCCGCGCGCCGAGGCCGTGCGGGTCGCCGCCGAGGCGCTGCCGGTGGACGAGCCGGGCGTGAACGAACGCGGGGGCCTGATCGAGCGCGACGGCCTCACCGGGCATCCCCGGGCCGCCCTGCGGCGCCGTATCAACCGTGCCCTCATCTGGTCGGTCCTGATCGCGGCGGTCCCGGTGGGTCTTGGGCTGTGGCTCAGCACCGGACTCGTCATCGGCGGTGTGATCACCGGGGTGGTGCTGGTGCCGATCCTGGTGGCGTTCGCGTTCAACGCGTACCGCACCCTCGGCCATGGGCTCCGCGGCCGCTATCTCGTCACCTCCGCCGGGACGTTCGCCCACCGCACCGTTGCCCTGGAGCGCGAGGCGATCATCGGCTGGAAGATCTCCCGCACGCCCTTCCAGCGCCGGGCGGGGCTGCTCACCGTCGGCGCCACCACGGCGGCCGGTGAGGGCGCCTACCACGTGTACGACCTGACCGAAGGCCAGGGGATCGCCCTCGCCGAGACCACGGTCCCCGGGCTGCTCGCCCCATTCATCGAGCGCGCCCCGGACCGCGGCTGACCACCCATTGACCAACTGGCGATCCCCCGAGAGGTGGAGGGGCGGACCGAAAGTCCGCCCCTCCACCTCTGAACACCTTCCCGCCGCCGCGGCTCGCTTCCCCGGCTCGCTTCCCTTTTGAACGCCCTTCGTTCCTTCGAACTCCTTGTCGTCACCGAAATTCTCATGCATTCTGGTGAGCCAAGCGCGGCCATTATGGAATGGTCGGCGAATACGGGGTCCCAAAGGAACAATAGGGGTGCCCGTAGGGGGGTTGAAGGGTTATCCCGCCGTCCTGCCCTGTGTAAGGCTGGCCTACGGTCTAGGTGTATGTCTTGCGAGGTAATGGGGCGCGTGATGGTGAGTGAGTCCGTGGATTTGACGCCCGAGCACACGGAAATACCGGCCGTCGGCCCCGACGGAGCCTCCCCGTGGCGGGACCACCTCGCAGCCCTTCCCGAAGCCGAGCGCGCCGAGGCCCTCACCGCATGGGTCGGCGAGGTCGTCGCACAGGCCCTCAAGGACAAGGCGCCGGACGTTCTCGACCCCGAGCGTCCCTTCCTCGACCTGGGATTCGACTCCCTCGCCACCGTCGACCTGCACGCCCGGCTGACCGCCGCCACCGGACTGCGGCTGCCCGTCACCCTCGCCTTCGACCACCCCACCCCGGCCGACCTCGCCCGCCGTCTGCGGACCGACCTGCTCGGCGCCGACGACACCTCCGACGCCCCCTCGGACGACGCCGATACGGCCCCGATCGCCGCCGACGAGCCCATTGCCATTGTCGGAATGAGTTGCCGATTCCCCGGTTCCGTCGGTTCCCCCGAAGAACTCTGGGATATTGTCGCGGGCGGAAAAGACGTCATCTCCGAATTCCCGGTGGGCCGGGGCTGGGATCTTGACGGGCTTTACGACCCCGACCCGGACAAGGCGGGCAGCAGCTATACCCGCGAAGGCGGATTCCTGCACAACGCCGATGAGTTCGATCCGGCGTTCTTCGGAATCTCGCCGCGCGAAGCTCTCGCGATGGATCCGCAGCAGCGGCTGCTGCTGGAGACCTCCTGGGAGGTCTTCGAACGGGCCGGGATCGACCCCGCGACCCTCCGGGGCGGCCGGGCCGGTGTGTTCGTCGGCGCCGAGACCCAGGACTACGGCCCCCGGCTGCACGAGGCCGAGCAGGGCTTCGAGGGCTATCTGGTCACCGGCAACGCGGCCAGCGTCGCGTCCGGCCGCATCGCCTACACGTTCGGCTTCGAAGGCCCGACCGTCACCGTCGACACCGCGTGCTCGTCCTCGCTGGTGGCGCTCCACCTGGCCGTCCAGGCGCTGCGTACGGGCGAGTGCACCATGGCGCTCGCCGGTGGTGCGGCGGTCATGGCCAACCCCGGCTCGTTCATCGCCTTCAGCCGCCAGCGCGGGCTCGCCGCCGACGGCCGCTGCAAGCCGTTCGCGGCGGCGGCGGACGGTACGGCCTGGGGCGAGGGCGTCGGCATGCTGCTCGTCGAGCGGCTGTCCGACGCGCAGCGCAACGGCCACCGGGTGCTGGCCGTCGTCCGTGGCACGGCCATCAACCAGGACGGCGCCAGCAACGGCCTCACCGCCCCCAGTGGCCCCGCCCAGCAGCGCGTCATCCGCCAGGCGCTGGCGGGTGCGGGGCTGTCGGCCGGTGACGTGGACGTGGTCGAGGCGCACGGTACGGGGACGACACTGGGCGACCCGATCGAGGCGCAGGCGCTGCTCGCCACGTACGGGCAGGAGCGCGCGGCGGGCCAGCCGCTGTGGCTCGGGTCGCTCAAGTCGAACGTGGGCCACACCCAGTCCGCGGCCGGTGTCGGCGGCATCATCAAGATGGTCATGGCGATGCGCCATGGAGTGCTGCCGCAGACACTGCACGTGGATGAGCCGACCCCGCACGCCGACTGGACCAGCGGTGACATCGAGCTGCTGACCGAGGCACGGCCCTGGCCGGAGAACGGCCGTCCGCGCCGTGCCGCTGTCTCCTCCTTCGGCATGAGCGGCACCAACGCCCACGCCATCATCGAGCAGCCGCCCGCCGCCGAAGAGGTCGCCGGGGAAGCGCCTGGGGACTCCGCCCCCGCCGTACTGCCCTGGGTCCTGTCCGCCAAGACCACCGACGCCCTCCGCGACCAGGCCGAACGGCTGCGCGCGCTGCTGGAGTCCGACCCCGGGCTCGCCCTCACCGACATCGGCCACTCCCTGGCCACCACCCGCGCCACCTTCGACCAGCGCGCCGTGCTCCTGGCCGACGGCCGCGACGGCGCCCTCGCCGCGCTGCGCGCCCTCGCCACGGGCGGCGACACCCCGTCCGTCGTCCGGGGCGCCCCCGCCGCCGGAAAGCTCGCCCTGCTGTTCACCGGCCAGGGCAGCCAGCGCCTCGGCATGGGCCGCGAGCTGTACGACACGTACCCCGTCTTCGCCGAAGCCCTCGACGACGCCTGCTGGTACCTCGAAGAGCAGCTGGAACAGCCGCTTCTCGACGTGCTCTTCGCCGAGGAGGGCTCGCCCGAGGCGGCTCTCCTCGACCGCACCGACTACACCCAGCCCGCCCTGTTCGCCATCGAGGTCGCGCTCTACCGCCTCGTCGAGTCCTGGGGGCTGCGCCCCGAACTGCTCGCCGGACACTCGATCGGTGAGATCGCCGCGGCCCACGTGGCAGGGGTGTTCTCCCTGGAGGACGCCGCCGCGCTGGTGGCGGCGCGCGGGCGGCTGATGCGGGAACTGCCCGCCGGTGGCGCGATGGTCGCGGTGCGGGCCTCCGAGGACGAGGTGCTGCCGCTGCTCGGCGAGCGGGTGAGCATCGCCGCGGTGAACGGACCCGCGTCGGTGGTCATCTCGGGCGACGAGGACGCGGTTGCTGAGGTCGCGGCTTCGTTCGAGGCGCAGGGGCGTAAGACCAAGCGGCTCACGGTCAGCCACGCCTTCCACTCCCCGCTCATGGACGACATGCTCGCCGAGTTCCGGCGCGTCGCCCAGGTGCTGGAGTACGCGCCGCCGCGCATCCCCGTGGTCTCCACCGTCACCGGGCAGGTCGCCACCGCCGAGGAGCTGTGCTCGCCCGAGTACTGGGTACGCCACGTCCGCGACGCGGTGCGCTTCCTCGACGGTGTCCGCACCCTGGCCGACAAGGGCGCCACCACCTTCCTGGAGCTGGGCCCGGACGCCGTGCTCACGGCCATGGCGCAGGACTGCCTGCCCGAGGCGGACGGCACTCGGTACGCGTCCCTGCTGCGCGGCGCGCGCCCCGAGGCCGAAACCTTCACCTCGGCCGTGGCGCTGGCGTACGTACGCGGCAAGAAGGTCGCCTGGGCCACCCCGTACGCGGGTACCGGCGCGACGGCGGTCGACCTGCCCACGTACGCCTTCCAGCGCCAGAGCTACTGGCTCAACGCCCCTGCCCCCACGGCGGCCGTCGCCGCGCCGGGTGGTGTGGTCGATGGGCGGTTCTGGGATGTGGTGGAGCGTGGCGATGTGGCCGCGCTGGCTGCCGAGTTGGAGGTGGACCCGGGGCTGTCCCTGGGTGAGGTGCTGCCCGCGCTGTCGTCGTGGCGGCGGCAGGCGGCAGTGCGTTCGACGGTGGACGGCTGGCGCTATGGGGTGTCGTGGAAGCCGGTCACCGGCCGTTCCACCGCTTCTCTGAGTGGTCGTTGGCTGGTCGTCGTACCGGCGGGGTCGGTCGAGGACGCGTGGGCTGCCGGTGTCGTCGGGATGCTGGACGACCGTGGTGTCGACGTGGCGCGGGTCGAGCTGGCTGCCGATGAGGACCGTGCTGCGGTGGCGGCGCGGTTGACCTCGGCTGTTGGCGACGAGGCTGTGTCCGGTGTGGTGTCCTTGCTGGCCCTCGCCGAGGGCGATGCGCTGCTGGGTACGGCCGCGCTGACGCAGGCGCTCGGCGACGCGGGTGTGGGCGCGCCGTTGTGGGTGGCGACGCGGGGCGCGGTGTCGGTGGGGCGCTCCGATGGCGCGGTGGTGCCTGGTCAGGCGCAGCTGTGGGGCCTGGGTCGGGTGGCGGCGCTGGAGTTGCCGGAGCGGTGGGGTGGGTTGGTCGATCTGCCGGAGTCGGTGGATGAGCGTGCGTTGGCGCGGCTGGCGGGGGTGCTGGCCGGGTCCGGTGGTTCCGGTAGTGGTTCTGGTGGTGAGGATCAGGTCGCGGTGCGGGCGTCGGGCGTCTTCGGGCGTCGGCTGGTGCGCGCTTCGGTGTCCGGGTCGTCGTCCGCGCCGTCGGGTGGTTCATGGCGTCCGGGTGCGGGGTCTGTGCTGGTCACGGGCGGTACGGGTGCGTTGGGCGCGCGCGTGGCGCGGTGGCTGGTGGACAGTGGCGCCGAGCATGTGGTGCTGAGCAGCCGCCGTGGTCTGGACGCTCCGGGCGCGGTGGAGCTGCGCGATGAGTTGGTGGCGTCGGGCGCGCGGGTGACGGTTGCCGCGTGCGATGTGGCGGATCGGGACGCGCTCGCGGAGTTGCTGGCGTCGCTGCCGGAGGAGCTGCCGCTGACGGGTGTGTTCCACACGGCGGGTGTCCTGGATGACGGTGTGCTGGACTCGCTCATGCCCGAGCGGTTCGCCTCGGTGCTCCGCGCGAAGGTCGACGCCGCGTTGCATCTGGACGAGCTGACGCGTGAGCTGGATCTGTCGGCGTTCGTGCTCTTCTCGTCGATCAGTGGTTCGGTGGGTGCGGCCGGGCAGGGCAACTACGCGGCGGCCAACGCCTATCTGGACGCGCTGGCCGAGCGGCGGCGTGCCGAGGGCCTGGTGGGGACGTCTCTCGCGTGGGGTCCGTGGGCCGAGGGTGGCATGGCGGCGGACGATGCGCTGGAGCGGCGTATGCGTCGCGAGGGCATGCCGCCGATGGCGCCGGAACTGGCGCTTGCCGCCCTTCAGCAGGCGCTCGACGCCGACGACACGTGCGTGACGGTCGCGGACGTCGACTGGGACCGCTTCGTCGGCACCCTCAGCGCCGTACGGCCGAGCCCGCTGATCGCCGAACTGCCGGAGGTGGCCGGGTCGGAGTCGGCCGCTTCTCGGACCGCGTCGCAGCCTGCGGCCGGGCCGTATGGCGGGCGTGTGATCACCGACGCCGACGCCGCGTCTCCGCTGGGGGAGCGGCTCGGCGGGTTGCCGCGTGCCGAACAGGACCGTGCGCTGCTGGAGTTGGTCCGTACGCACGTCGCGGCTGTGCTGGGCCACGACGGGGCCGACGCGGTCGAGGCGGGGCGTGCCTTCAAGGAGCTGGGTTTCGACTCGCTCGCCGCCGTCGAACTCCGTAACCGACTTGGCGCCGCGACCGGTCTGGCGCTGCCCGCCACGCTCATCTACGACTACCCGTCGTCGGCCGCGCTGGCCGAGTACCTGCGGACGGAGCTGGTCGGCGCCGCTCAGATCGCCCCGGCGGGCGGGGCTGGCGATGTGGCCGTGGCCGTCGAGGACGATCCGATCGCGATCGTGGCGATGAGCTGCCGTTTCCCGGGTGGGGTGCGCTCGCCGGAGGAGCTGTGGCAGCTGCTGACTGCGGGTGGGGACGCGATCGCCGAGTTCCCGTCCGACCGTGGCTGGGACCTGGCCGGGCTGTACGACCCGGAGGTGGGGCGTCAGGGGACGTCGTACACGCGTGAGGGCGGTTTCCTCTACGACGTGGCCGACTTCGACGCGTCGTTCTTCGGGATCTCGCCGAGGGAAGCCCTGGCGATGGATCCGCAGCAGCGGTTGCTGCTGGAGACATCGTGGGAGGCGTTCGAGCGGGCGGGTATCGACCCGGTGGCGCTGCGCGGCAGCCGTACCGGTGTCTTCGCGGGGACCAACGGGCAGGACTACGCCGGGCTCGTCTCCGCCACGCCCGAGGGGCTTGAGGGCCACGTGGGCACGGGCAACGCGGCGAGCGTGGTGTCCGGGCGGATCTCGTACACCTTCGGGCTTGAGGGCCCGGCGGTGACGGTGGACACGGCGTGTTCGTCGTCGCTGGTCGCGCTGCATATGGCGGTGCAGGCGCTGCGGAGTGGTGAGTGCTCGATGGCGCTCGCCGGTGGTGTCACCGTGATGTCCACGCCCGAGGCGTTCGTGGACTTCAGCCGTCAGCGGGGGCTGGCGGCGGATGGGCGGATCAAGGCCTTTGCGGCCGGTGCGGATGGCACCGGGTGGGGCGAGGGCGTCGGCATGCTGCTGGTGGAGCGGCTGTCGGACGCGCGGCGTAACGGCCATCCGGTGTTGGCGGTGGTGCGGGGTTCGGCCATTAACCAGGATGGTGCGTCGAATGGTCTGACGGCGCCGAATGGTCCGTCGCAGCAGCGGGTGATTCGGCAGGCGCTGGCGGGTGCGGGGTTGTCCGCTGGTGATGTGGATGTCGTTGAGGCGCACGGTACGGGTACGACCTTGGGTGACCCGATCGAGGCGCAGGCGCTGCTGGCCACGTACGGGCGGGAGCGGGATGGGGACCAGCCGTTGTGGTTGGGGTCCATCAAGTCGAACATCGGGCACACGCAGGCGGCGGCTGGTGTCGCGGGCATCATCAAGATGGTGCTGGCGATGCGGCACGGTGTGCTTCCGCAGACGCTGCATGTGGACGAGCCGTCGCCGCATGTGGACTGGGCGTCGGGTGCGGTCGCGCTGCTGAGCGAGGCCCAGGAGTGGCCGGAGACGGGTCGTCCGCGCCGTGCGGGTGTGTCGTCCTTTGGGCTCAGTGGTACCAACGCGCACACCATCATCGAGCAGGCGCCGCTGGTCGATGAGCCGGGTGAGGTGGCCGAGCCGGGGTCGCGTGGTCTGGGTGGTGTGTTGCCGTTCGTGCTGTCGGCGAAGAACGCCGAGGCGCTGCGGGAGCAGGCTGCGCGGTTGCGGGCGTTTGTCGAGACACGTCGTCCGGAGTCGGGGCTGCTCGATGTCGCCCATGCGTTGGCTGTTGGGCGGGCTGCGTTGGAGCGGCGTGCGGTGGTCAGCGTTGGTGGCCGGGATGAGCTGCTGCGGGCGCTCGGTGCGCTGGAGCGGGGCGAGTCCGCGTCGGGTGTGGTCGAGGGGACGGTCGCTGAGGGCGGCAAGGTGGCGTTCCTGTTCACGGGGCAGGGGAGCCAGCGGTTGGGGATGGGGCGTGAGCTGTACGACGCCTTCCCGGTGTTCGCGGATGCGTTGGATGAGGTGTGTGCGCATCTGGATCTGCACCTTGAGCGGCCCTTGCGGGATGTGCTGTTCGGGGACGATGCGGGGGTTCTGGATCAGACGGGGTTCACTCAGCCTGCGTTGTTCGCGGTTGAGGTGGCGTTGTTCCGGCTGGTCGAGGCGTGGGGTGTGCGGGCGGACTTCCTGTCGGGGCATTCGATTGGTGAGTTGGCTGCCGCGCATGTGGCGGGTGTGTTGTCGCTTGCGGATGCGTGTGTGTTGGTGGCGGCGCGTGGGCGGTTGATGCAGGAGCTTCCGGCCGGTGGTGCGATGGTCGCGGTGCAGGCGTCGGAGGATGAGGTTCTGCCGCTGGTCGGTGGTGGTGTGAGCATTGCCGCCCTCAACGGGCCGTCGTCTGTGGTCATCGCGGGTGACGACGATGCCGTGGCTGAGGTTGCGGCGTCGTTTGAGGCGCAGGGTCGTAAGACGAAGCGGCTCACGGTGAGCCATGCGTTCCATTCGCCGCGTATGGACGGGATGCTGGAGGCGTTCCGGGAGGTCGCGGAGGGGCTTTCGTACGAGGCTCCGCGTATTCCGATCGTGTCCAACCTGAGCGGGGATGTTGTTTCCGCTGAGGAGATGGCGACCGCCGATTTCTGGGTGCGGCATGTCCGGGAGGCTGTGCGGTTCCTCGATGGTGTGCGGGTGCTGGAGGCTCAGGGCGTCACGACGTTCGTGGAGCTGGGTCCGGACGGTGTGCTCACCGCCATGGCGCAGGAGTGCGTGACCGGCCATGACGATGCCGCGTTCGTCTCCGTCTGCCGCAAGGACCGTCCCGAGGCCGAGGCGCTGACGGCCGCCGTCGCGCGTGCGTACGTCCGTGGCGTGGCGCTGGACTGGGACGCCGTCTTCGGCGGAACGCGTGCCCGCGTCGAGCCCGCCGAGCTGCCGACGTACGCCTTCCAGCGGCAGCGGTACTGGCCCAGCGCCGCCGCCCTCGCGGCGGGCGACCCGGAGTCGATCGGGCTCGGCGACATCGACCATCCGCTCCTCGGCGCCGCCGTCGCGCTCGCGGACGCCAATGGCTGCCTGCTCACCGGGGTGCTCTCCACCCGTACCCACCCCTGGCTCGCCGACCACGTGGTCATGGGCAGCGTGCTGCTGCCCGGTACGGCCTTCGTGGAGCTGGCGAGCGCGGCGGGCGCGCAGGTGGGGTGTGAGCGGTTGGACGAACTGACTCTGGAAGCTCCGCTTGTGCTGCCGGAGCGCACCGGGGTGCGGGTGCAGCTCGTCGTGGAGGGGCCGGATGAGTCCGGTCGCCGTTCGTTCAGTCTGCATTCGCGGCGGCAGGACGCGTTCGGGGCCGAGCCGTGGACGCGGCATGCCACCGGTGTGCTCGCGGTCGGGGTCCGGGGCGCTGAGCTGGATGAGCTGGGTGTCTGGCCGCCGCAGGGCGCCACGCCGATCGCGGTCGATGGGCTGTACGCGGAGCTGGCCCGGGAGGGCCTTGGCTACGGGCCGGTTTTCCGGGGGCTCAAGGGCGCGTGGCGGCTCGGTGGGGATCTGTACGCCGAGGTCGGTTTCCCCGAGGACGCGCCGCTGACGTCGGGTGCCGAGGCCGAGGCGTTCGGGTTGCACCCGGCGCTGCTGGACGCCGCGCTGCATGCCATCGGCCTTGGCGGTTCTTCCCGTGAGGCGGAGTCGGCGGCATCGGCGGAGGGTGCGCTGCTTCCGTTCGCGTGGAGTGGTGTGCAGTTGCACGCGGCGGGGGCCGGTGCGCTGCGGGTGCGGCTGTCCGAGCAGTCGTCGAACGCGGTGTCGCTGCTGGTGGCCGACGGCACGGGGCGTGCGGTGGCCACGGTCGAGTCCGTGGCGCTGCGGGCAGCCTCGGCCGACCAGGTGCGTGCGGCCCGGGGTGGGCTGCATGAGTCGATGTTCCGGCTGGAGTGGTCGGCGGTTCCGGCGCCCGCGACGGGTGCGGCGTCGGGTGACTGGGCGGTGCTCGGTGCGGATGCTGGTGAACTCGCTTTGTTGGGCAGCGGGTTCGGGCCTGGGGTTCGGGTTGGGGCGTATGGCGATCTGGCGGCGCTGAGCGCGGCGGTGGATGCCGGGGCGGCCGTGCCGGAGACCGTGGTGCTGGCCGGTTTTGGTGGCGGTGGCGGTGGCTGTGGCGGTGGCCGTGGCGATGCGTTGGCCGTGCACGAGGCGACGCAGGCCATGCTCTCCTTGTTGCAGTCGTGGTTGGCTGATGAGCGGTTCGTCGGGTCGCGGTTGGTGCTGTTGACCCGGGGTGCGGTGGAGTCCGTGCCGGGTGCGGGTGTGGCGGCTGATCTGTCGCAGGCCGCTGTGCGTGGTCTGTTCCGTTCCGCGCAGTCGGAGAACCCTGGCCGTCTGGTGCTGCTGGACGTGGACGAAGACGAGAGCTACGGGGTGGTGCCCGCCGCGCTGGGCGTGGACGAGGCGGAGCTGACGTTGCGCGGGGGTGCGGTGCTCGCGCCCCGGCTGGCCCGGGTACCGGTCGCCGACGAGGCTGAGACCGACGCCGATGTGGCTCCGTCGTTCGATGAGGACGGCACGGTACTGGTCACCGGCGCCTCGGGATCTCTGGGTGGTCTCTTCGCGCGCCATCTGGTCTCGGCTCATGGCGTGCGGCAGTTGCTGCTGGTGAGCCGTCGCGGTGCCGACGCCGATGGTGCGGAGGAGCTGGCTGCTGAACTGACGGCGGCTGGCGCGACCGTGACGTGGGCGGCGTGTGATGTGGCGGATCGGGACGCGCTGGTTGGGGTGTTGGCGGCTGTTCCGGCTGAGCATCCGTTGACTGGTGTGGTGCACACGGCGGGTGTGTTGGATGACGGCGTTCTTGGTTCGTTGACGCCTGAGCGGGTGGCGGGGGTGTTGCGTCCGAAGGTGGATGCGGCGCTGAATCTGCATGAGCTGACGCGGGATGACGACCTGTCGGCGTTTGTGCTCTTCTCGGGTGCGGCGGCCGTCTTCGGCGCGCCGGGGCAGGCGAGCTATGCCGCTGCTAACTCCTTCCTGGAGGCGCTTGCCCAGCAGCGTGTGGCGCAGGGGCTCCCGGCCACCGCGCTGGCCTGGGGCCTGTGGGCCGGTGAGGGTATGGGCAGCGGCCTGGACGAGGTGGGGCTGCGGCGTATCGCGCGTGGCGGCGGCGCTCCGATCGCCGCTGATGAGGGGCTTGCGCTGTTCGACGCGGCGCAGGCCGACGGCGCGGCGGTGCTGTTCCCGATGCGGGTCGACTACGCGGGGCTGCGCACCGAAGCGGCGGCGACCGGTATCGTCCCGGCCCTGTTCCGTGGCCTGGTGCGGGCCCCGGTCCGGCGGGCGGCCACTGCGGCCGCCACCGCCGATGGCTCCTCGCTCGTACGGCGCCTGGCCGGGCTCGCGCGGCCCGAACGGGACCGTGCACTGCTGGAGTTGGTGTGCGGGCGAGTTGCCACGGTGCTGGGCTACGCGGGTCCGGAGGCGGTGGAGCCCGGACGGGCGTTCAGGGAGCTGGGCTTCGACTCGCTGACGGCGGTCGAACTGCGCAACGACCTGAAGACGGTGACCGGGCTGAGGCTTCCGGCCACGCTCGTCTTCGACTACCCGACCCCGAACGCCCTGGCTGGCTATCTGCGTGACGAGCTGCTGGGTGCCGAGGAGGCCGTGGCACCTGCTGCCATCGGGCGTACGGGTGCGGTGTCGGCGGTGGCCGACGACCCGATCGTCATCGTCGGCATGAGCTGCCGCTTCCCGGGGGGCGTGAGCACGCCCGAGGAGCTGTGGGACCTCGTCGCCGGGGGTGGCGACGGCATCTCCGGTTTCCCCGCCGACCGTGGCTGGGACCTGGACGGCCTGTACCACCCGGACCCCGATCACGCGGGGACTTCGTACACCCGCGAGGGCGGCTTCCTGCACGACGCCGCCGACTTCGACCCGGCGTTCTTCGGGATCTCGCCGCGCGAGGCGCTGGCGATGGATCCGCAGCAGCGGTTGCTGCTGGAGACGTCGTGGGAGGCGTTCGAGCGGGCGGGTATCGACCCGTCGACCGTGCGCGGCAGCCAGACCGGTGTCTTCGCGGGCGTCATGTACCACGACTACCTCGTCGGTACGGGCGAGATTCCCGATGGCGTCGAGGGCTACATCGGCACCGGCAACGCGGGCAGCATTGCCTCCGGGCGGGTGGCGTACACCTTGGGCCTGGAGGGTCCGGCGGTGACGGTGGACACGGCGTGTTCGTCGTCGTTGGTGGCGCTGCACCTGGCGATCCAGGCGCTGCGGAGCGGTGAGTGCTCGATGGCGCTGGCCGGTGGCGTGGCGGTCATGGCCACGCCCGAGACGTTCGTGGACTTCAGCCGTCAGCGGGGCCTGGCCACGGATGGCCGGTGCAAGTCGTTCGCGGCGGCTGCGGACGGTACGGGCTGGGGTGAGGGCGCGGGCATGCTGCTGGTGGAGCGGCTGTCGGATGCGCGGCGTAACGGGCACCCGGTGTTGGCGGTGGTGCGGGGTTCGGCGATCAACCAGGACGGTGCGTCGAATGGTCTGACGGCGCCGAATGGTCCGTCGCAGCAGCGGGTGATTCGGCAGGCGTTGGCGGGTGCGGGGTTGTCCGCTGGTGATGTGGATGTCGTTGAGGCGCACGGTACGGGTACGACGCTGGGTGACCCGATCGAGGCGCAGGCGCTGCTGGCCACGTACGGCCGGGAGCGGTCCGGCCAGCCGTTGTGGTTGGGGTCCATCAAGTCGAACATCGGGCACACGCAGGCGGCGGCCGGTGTCGCGGGCATCATCAAGATGGTGATGGCCATGCGGCACGGTGTGTTGCCGCAGACGCTGCATGTGGACGAGCCGTCCTCGCAGGTCGACTGGGCGGAGGGCGCGGTCTCGCTGCTCACGGAGGCGCGGGAGTGGCCGGAGATCGAGGGTCGTCCGCGCCGTGCGGGTGTGTCGTCGTTCGGTATCAGCGGCACCAACGCGCACACCATCATCGAGCAGCCGCCGGTTGTCGAGGCCCCGGCGGTGGTGTCCGAGTCGGGCGTCCCCGGTGGTGTGCTGGCGTGGCCGCTGTCGGCCATGGGCCAGGAGGCGCTGCGGGACCAGGCCCGCCGCCTGCGTGATCGGCTGAGCGTCGGGGATGAGACGGACGACCTCGCCGACCTTGACCTCGACCTCGCCGACATCGGGTACACGCTGGCCACCGGGCGTACCGCGTTCGAGGACCGTGCGGTGCTGGTGGCCGATGGTCGTGAGGGTTTCCTGCGTGCTCTGGAGGCGCTGGCTTCCGGTGAACCGGCGACGGGTGTGGTGCAGGGTTCGCCGGTGGCGGGCAAGCTGGCGTTCCTGTTCACGGGGCAGGGCAGCCAGCGGCTGGGGATGGGCCGTGAGCTGTACGAGGCGTACCCGGTGTTCGCGGAGGCGCTGGACGAGGTGTGCGCACACCTGGACGCGCATCTTGAACGGCCGCTGCGGGATGTCCTGTTCGGGGATGACGCCGCTGCGCTGGATCAGACCGGTTTCACCCAGCCTGCGTTGTTTGCGGTTGAGGTGGCGTTGTTCCGGCTGGTCGAGGCGTGGGGTGTGCGGCCCGACTTCCTCTCTGGGCATTCGATTGGTGAGTTGGCTGCCGCGCATGTGGCGGGTGTGTTGTCGCTTGCGGATGCGTGTGTGTTGGTGGCGGCTCGTGGGCGGTTGATGCAGGAGCTTCCGGCTGGTGGCGCGATGGTCGCGGTGCAGGCTTCGGAGGATGAGGTTCTGCCGCTGGTCGGTGGTGGTGTGAGCATTGCCGCCCTCAACGGGCCCACTTCGGTGGTCATCGCGGGTGACGACGATGCCGTGGCTGAGGTTGCGGCGTCGTTTGAGGCGCAGGGTCGTAAGACGAAGCGGTTGACGGTGAGCCATGCGTTCCACTCGCCGCGTATGGACGGGATGCTGAACGCGTTCCGCGAGGTTGCTGAGGGGCTTTCGTACGAGGCTCCGCGTATCCCGATCGTGTCGAACCTGACTGGGGATGTCGTCTCCGCTGAGGAGATCACGACCGCTGAGTTCTGGGTGCGGCATGTCCGGGAGGCTGTGCGTTTCCTCGACGGCGTCCGCACTCTTGAGGCGCAGGGTGTGACCACCTGTCTCGAACTGGGCCCGGAAGGCGTGCTGTCCGCGATGGGGCAGGACTGTCTCACCGAGGGCGACGCGGCGGCTTTCGTCGCTGTTCTGCGTGAGGGTCGTTCGGAGGCCGGTTCGCTGGCCGGTGCTCTTGCCGCGTTGCAGGTCCGGGGCGTGGCCGTGGATTGGGAGGCGTTCTACGCCGGTGCCGGTGCGCGGCGGGTGGAGTTGCCGACGTATGCCTTCCAGCGTCGGCGTTACTGGCTGGATGTGTCGACGGCCGCCGTCACCTCCGGTGCTACGGCGCTGGATGCGGTGGACGCCCGCTTCTGGGAGGCCGTGGAGCGCGGGGATCTGGAGTCGCTTGCCGCGACACTGGGTCTTGGTGACGAGGACAACGGGGCGCTGGAGGCGCTGCTGCCCTCGATGTCGTTGTGGCGTCGGCGGCAGTCGGAGCGTTCGACGGTGGATGGCTGGCGTTACCGGGTGTCGTGGAAGCCGGTCACCGACCGCGCTGCCGCTTCTCTGAGTGGTCGTTGGCTGGTCGTCGTACCGGCAGGGTCGGCCGAGGACGCGTGGGTCGCCGGTGTCGTCGGGATGCTGGGCGACCGTGGTGTCGACGTGGCGCGGGTCGAGCTGGCCGCTGATGAGGACCGTGCTGCGGTGGCGGCGCGGCTGACCTCGGCTGTTGGTGACGAGGCCGTGACGGGCGTGGTGTCGCTGCTGGCCCTGGCGGACGGCGGCGATGCGCTGCTGGGTACGGCGGCGTTGACGCAGGCGCTTGGCGATGCGGGTGTGGGCGCGCCGTTGTGGGTGGCGACGCGGGGTGCGGTGGCCGTGGGTCGTTCGGACGGTGCGGTCAGCCCGGTCCAGGCGCAGCTGTGGGGTCTTGGCCTGGCGGCGGCGTTGGAGCTGCCCGAGCGCTGGGGTGGTCTGGTCGATCTGCCGGAGACGGCCGATGAGCGCGCGGTGGCGCGGCTGGCGGAGGTGCTGGCCGGGGTCGGCGGTGAGGACCAGGTCGCGGTGCGCGCGTCGGGCGTGTTCGGGCGTCGGCTGGTGCGCGCTTCGGGGTCCGCGACGTCCGGTGACTCCTGGTCGCCGGGCATGGGGTCTGTGCTGGTCACGGGCGGTACGGGTGCGCTGGGTGCGCGGGTGGCCCGCTGGCTGGTGGCGAACGGCGCTGGGCATGTGGTGCTGACCAGCCGTCGTGGGCTGGAGGCTCCGGGCGCGGTGGAGCTGCGGGATGAACTGTCGGCGTCGGGTGCCCGGGTGACGGTGGCGGCGTGTGATGTGGCCGACCGTGACGCGCTTGCGGAGCTGCTGGCTGGGCTGCCGGAGGAGCTGCCACTGACCGGTGTGTTCCACACGGCGGGCGTGCTGGACGACGGGATGCTGGACTCGCTCACCCCGGAGCGTTTCACGGCCGTGCTGCGGGCGAAGGTGTCCGCTGCGGCGCATCTCGATGAGCTGACGCGTGAGCTGGATCTGTCGGCGTTTGTGCTGTTCTCGTCGATCAGTGGCACGTTCGGTGCGGCCGGGCAGGGTAACTACGCGGCCGCCAATGCCTCGTTGGACGCGCTGGCTGAGCGGCGTCGGTCCGAGGGTCTGACTGCCACGTCGATCGCCTGGGGTCCGTGGGCCGAGGGCGGTATGGCTGCGGACGACGGTCTGGAGCAGCGGCTGCGTCGTGGTGGTCTGCCGCCGATGGACGCCGAGGTGGCGGTGGCCGCGCTGCAGCGCGTGCTGGACCTGGGCGACGGGGTGGTCGCTGTCGCGGACATCGACTGGGCTCGGTTCGCGCCGGACTTCACTGCCGTACGCCCGAGCCGCCTGATCGCGGACTTCGCGGATGTGGCGGACGTGGCGCAGTCGGGGCAGGCCACCGGTGGTGCGTCTGCCGATGGCGGGCTGGCCGCGCGGCTGGCCGGGCTGGGCGAGGCCGAGCGGGACCGGTTGCTGCTGGATGTGGTCCGTGGCCAGGTGGCCGCGGTGCTGGGGCATGACGGTTCCGAGTCGATCGGGGTCGAGCGGGCCTTCAGTGAGCTGGGCTTCGACTCGCTCACCGCGGTCGAGCTGCGTAACCGGCTGAACGCGGCGACGGGTGTCCAGCTGCCCGCGACCTTGATCTTCGACTACCCGACGGCGTCGGCTCTCGCGGACTATCTGCGGACCGAGCTGCTGGGCGTGGACGTGGCGGTGCCCGGTGGTGTGGTTGCGCCGACGGTTGCGGTGGCTGACGATCCGATCGCGATTGTGGCGATGAGCTGCCGTTTCCCGGGTGGGGTGCGTTCCCCCGAGGAGCTGTGGCAGTTGCTGTCGGCGGGCGGGGACGCGATCGCCGAGTTCCCGTCCGACCGTGGCTGGGATCTGGACGGGCTCTACGACCCGGACGCGGAGCGTCAGGGGACCTCGTACACGCGTGAGGGTGGATTCCTTTACGACGTGGCCGACTTCGACGCGGCGTTCTTCGGTGTTTCACCGCGTGAGGCGCTGGCGATGGATCCGCAGCAGCGGTTGCTGCTGGAGACGTCGTGGGAGGCGTTCGAGCGCGCGGGCATCGACCCGGCCACGGTGCGTGGCCAGCAGGTCGGTGTGTTCGCCGGGACCAACGGCCAGGACTATCTGTCGCTTGAGCGGGCGTCGGAGGGGCTTGAGGGCCACTGGGGCACGGGCAACGCGGCGAGTGTGGTGTCGGGCCGGGTGGCGTACACCTTCGGGCTTGAGGGCCCGGCGGTGACGGTGGACACGGCGTGTTCGTCGTCGCTGGTCGCGCTGCATATGGCGGTGCAGGCGCTGCGGAGTGGTGAGTGCTCGATGGCGCTCGCCGGTGGTGTCACGGTGATGTCCACGCCGGACAACTTCATCGACTTCAGCCGTCAGCGGGGGCTGGCGGTCGATGGGCGTATCAAGGCGTTCGCGGCCGGTGCGGATGGCACGGGCTGGGGTGAGGGCGCGGGCATGCTGCTGGTGGAGCGGCTGTCTGATGCGCGGCGTAACGGGCACCCGGTGTTGGCGGTGGTGCGGGGTTCGGCGATCAACCAGGACGGTGCGTCGAATGGTCTGACGGCGCCGAATGGTCCGTCGCAGCAGCGGGTGATTCGGCAGGCGCTGGCGGGTGCGGGGTTGTCCGCTGGTGATGTGGATGTCGTTGAGGCGCACGGTACGGGTACGACGTTGGGTGACCCGATCGAGGCGCAGGCGCTGCTGGCCACGTACGGGCGGGAGCGGTCCGGCCAGCCGTTGTGGTTGGGGTCCATCAAGTCGAACATCGGGCACACGCAGGCTGCGGCTGGTGTCGCGGGCATCATCAAGATGGTGCTGTCGATGCGGCACGGTGTGTTGCCGCAGACGCTGCATGTGGACGAGCCGTCGCCGCACGTCGACTGGTCGGCGGGCTCGGTCGCGCTGCTGACCGAGCGGGTGGAGTGGCCGGAGACCGGCAGTCCGCGCCGCGCGGGCGTGTCCGCGTTCGGTATCAGCGGTACCAACGCGCACACCATCATCGAGCAGGCGCCGCTGGTCGATGAGCCGGGTGAGGTGGCCGAGCCGGGGCCGCGTGGTCTGGGTGGTGTGTTGCCGTTCGTGCTGTCGGCGAAGAACGCCGAGGCGCTGCGGGAGCAGGCTGCGCGGTTGCGGGCGTTTGTCGAGAC